>NZ_JARVRN010000017.1:0-38672 GCF_030209655.1 Curtobacterium sp. MEB011
TCTGGGGCCGGCAGCGGGACTTGAACCCGCAACCCCCGTATTACAAGTACGGTGAAAATACGCCAAACGGAGTTGCATGTGCTCCGATTGGAGGTGTAGGTTCTCAGATGTGCACATATGTAACACCGTGTGCACAGTCCACCGGCTACACGAATGGCACCACAACATGCGCACGATCAGGAGAAGAAGATGACCGAGCAGGCAAGCATCGCACCCCCGCAGGCGGGCGAGCCGACCGTGCAGGTGCCCGTGTCGCTGATCGAGCGACTGCTGGGCAACCGAACGACGGACACCTGGAACGAACTCCGCGCCCTGCTCTCGCAGCCGACCCCGAGCGCCGTGCTGACCGGTGGGATCGGCTACCCGGTGCGTGAGGCTGCACGGCGGGAGGACGAGCACGCTCGGAGCGTCGCAACCGCCGACCCGCCGAGCATCGAGGACATGGTGCCGGGGACGACGTTCACCGCGGGGTGGCCGCACACGGGCCGACCGACTCATTGGGTCGTGCTGAACGACGGAGTGCGATGCATCGAACACGGTCGTGGCTACTACGGCACGGCCTGGTCGCTACACGATGCTCCGATCGACCCGTCCACGATCCGCGACGTGACACCACCCCGCGCGGGCTGAACAGAAGAGGGCCGGCCCGCTGCAACGGACCAGCCCTGAATCCCAACCCGTGACTGAACCACGAGAGGAACACGACCACGCTATGCGTGACCACCGACAGCACGACAGAAGAGCAGCCGGGGACAACGGCGTCCCCGCCAACGGCAACGACACCAGCACGATGTGAGGAGACACGATGGCGAACCAGAAGGGCATGGGCGGCCTGTACAAGGACGCCCGAGGCTACTGGACCGGGGCCGTCGAGCTCCCCTCACGCGACGGCAAGCGCCGCCGCAAGATCATCCGCGGCAAGGACCGCACCGAGGTCATCAACCGCCTCGACGACCTCAAGCGCGAGCTCCGCGACAACGGCGACATCGACACCCGCGACATCACCGTCAAGCAGTGGTTCACCTACTGGCTCGACAACATCGTCGACCGTGAGCTCCGCCCGAAGACCGCCGAGCGGTACCGCAACATCACCGAGCACTGGGTCATCCCCATCATCGGGGGGAAGAAGCTCAAGCAGCTCACCTCCGCCGGGATCCGCTCCGTCACCGACGCGATGGTCCGCGAAGGCGGATCCCCGACGACAGCGCTCACGGCGCACCGCATCATCTCCACCGCACTCGAGTGGGCCCTCCGCGAAGGCCGCATGACGAAGAACCCCGCGAAGCTCATGGCCGCACCCCGCAAAGCAGCATCCGCCCTCGACGCCCTCGACCTGCAAGAAGCCCTCGACCTCTACACCCACGTCCGCAACGCCGGCGGCCCCGGCTTCGCCCTCTGGGCCACCACACTCCTCACCGGCGCTCGCCGCGGTGAGGTCATCGGTCTCGAGGCGGATCGTGTGGCTGAGGAGCTCGACATCTCGTGGCAGCTGCAGCGGCTCACCTGGCGGCACGGCTGCGCGCCGACGTGCGGGTATAAGCGCGGCGCGGAGTGCCCGCAGCGGAAGCTCGTCCTCCCGAACGACTACGAGTACCGGCACGTGACCGGCGGTCTGTTCCTCACCCGTCCGAAGTCGAAGAGCGGGTGGCGCATCATCCCGCTCGTCGACCCGCTCGCGTCCGTCCTCCGCGACCACCTTGAGGCGCACCCGCCGGCACCGAACGGCTTCGTATTCACCAGGAACGGGAAGCCGATCGACCCCTCCGACCACTCCCGGTCCTGGCGGTCGCTCCTCGCCGAGACGGGCATCGAGAAGAACGTCCGCCTCCACGACATCCGGCACACCACCATCGACCTGCTGACGATCGCCGGCGTTCCCGACGACGTCATCGTGCAGATCGCCGGCCACGCCTCCCGGATGCAGACCAACGCCTACAAGCGCCGCAACGACATCCCCCGCATGCGCCTCGGCATGGCGGCGATGGGCGACCTCTTCAACCAGCCAGACCGTGCACGTTCAGGAACACTCGAGCGAGGCGCGTAGACACGTCCAGCTCGCGCGCCAACCGCGCGCAGTCCGGGGCCCACTTCATCAGCTCCCGGCACTCGTCCAGGTCGATCAGGTTCTTCGCTGCAACCCGATCCGCCTGGACTTCGTGCTTCGGCCGGTCATCCTCATGCCCGAGGACCGCGTGCGCGACGCCGTGCGCCAGCGCCGACCGGTCATGCACCCTCCGCAGCCCCGAACGCACCACGATCGTGTTGCGCTCCGGCAGCCACAGCTCATGCGCCGTCCGGATCGGTGCGTGCACCACAGTCAGCCCGAGCGCCTCAGCGTGCTCGTACGGGTCGTACATCTTCCCCCAGGTCGGTGGTCAGTCGAACTGCTCATCGGTGTCCATCTCAGGGTCGATGGTCGCCGCCTTCACCCGCTCCGACTCGATCTCCTCGACAGTCATGTCCTCGACTCGTCGAAGCGGACTCACATTCTGCGCACCCACCCCTGACACCACAGCATCCATCCCGCCCATTCGCCGAATTGCGCGATCCGAGAGCTCCGACGGCGTCAACCCGAGCGCCCCGGCGATCTGGGTGAGCTGCCCGAAGCTGATGTCGCGCTCGCCGGGGAGGAGCCGGTTGAGCGTGCCGTAGGGGACGCCGGAGCGAAGCGCGAGCTCACGCACGGTGATGCCGACGGCTGCGCGTTCGGCTCGGATCTCGGCCGCGAGGGCCCGGTTCGCCGCGGTCTTCTGCTCGTTGTCTGCCACGTTCGGAGAGTCTACGGCCCCGAACGGCACCAAATCACGCACATTGTGCAACTCTGGTGTTGCGCTACTCCGAACGGAGTAGTAGGTTCGCCGTATGGAGAACAGAGCAGCGGCCATCACCGTCACGAAGCGCGTCACCGACGCACTCGTGCGGTCGGGCAACACGCTCGACACTCTCGCACAGGCCACCGGCTCTTCCGGTTCGGACCTGCGTGCACGCCTCGACACGACGTCGGAGCTCACGTGGGCCGAGCTGGTCGCAGCCGGTGGCCTTTCGCGTATCCACCCGTCCCGATTCTTGGAGGCAGTCGCATGAGCGACACGATCACCCCGACGGATCGGATCGAGGCCGAGATCAAGGAGGGCAAGCTCCTCTACTCGACCGCGTCCCTGGCGCGGGCCGTCGAACGGTCCAACCAGTTCATCCGCAACGACATCCGCGATGGCTACCTCCGGGCAGCCAAGGGCGGCAAGGGCGAGCGAGCCTCGTTCCTGATCGAGATCTCGGAGGCCGAGCGCTACGCCAAGTGGCTCGCCTCCGGCAGACCCGAGGACTAACCACCCCGGTCACACCCGCCCATCTGGGGCGGTATTCGTCGCGCCCGAAAACGGCCCCGAGGGGCACGCTCCCGCCGCGCCTGCACGTTCAGAACTACACAGAGGGCTCACCCAGTCACGGAGCGATCGCGTCCCCAGCAAGGACGCGTGGAGCGGTACGTGGCCAGGGGAGTCGAAGAAGCGATGCACGTCCCGTCCGGCCTTGGAACACAGGCACCCCGCTCTGGGGAGACGGACTCACGTGAACGCCGCCCGGCCGCGAGATCCGCGGTGCAACGGCACCCACTTACCGCGCCGTCCGTCGCGACCACACGGACGAGGGGCGGGGAGGGTCAAGCCTCCCCGCCCTGCGACAGCGACGGAGCTGACCCGAACCTCCGCCGTCGCTGCACCCTCACCAGCCCAACGAGCCCAGGAGACGAACACCATGACCTCGAACTACCCCAAGTCCTACGTCCTCGAGCGCATCGGCGCTCGCCGCGTCAGCCTGCAGGCGAAGCAGAGGGCAGAGACGGCGACGATCGCCGCGGCCGAGAAGGTCATCACGGACGAATACGCCGAGACGCTGCCGGAGCTGACCAACCGAATCAAGGAACTCCTGGCCTTCGCGAACAAGTCGAAGCTCACCGGCGAGATGTCGAAGGACCAGCAGGTGATCGCCCGCATCCGCGACGAGTCACTGAAGATCGGAAACCCCCCGTACCGCATGCGGCACAACGAGCGCCCCGGCGACATGGCGGCCCGTGACCGCGTCGCGGCACTGAGCCGCCTCAAGGACATCAACCGCGAACTCGACGCACTCGAGCACACCGAGGCGTACCTCCGCGGCACCCCGGTCGACGAGTTCTCGCTCACGAGCCTCAAGCGCCTCGGCCTCATCGAAGCGATCAAGTTCAACCTCGATGACGCCATGAAGAGCGGAACGAAGTGAGCCCCGCAGCCCGCAGACACGATGTCGAGACCAGCCACCTGGCCGCTGCCACGGCTTACAAGCCGACCGAGGTGCAGCAGCGCGTCCTCGACATCCTCCGATCCGACGACTTCTTCGTCCGCTCCAAGGGCCTCACCGACCAGGAGATCGTCGACAAGTACAACGAGCTCGACGGCGTCATCCCCACCGAGCAGTCGATCCGCTCCCGCCGAGCCGAACTCGTCCGCCGCGGTGAAGTCGCCTGGACCGGTCAGAAGAAGAAGATGCAGGGCAGTCAGCGCCTGGCGCGCCTCTGGAAGGCCGTCCGATGAACGACCTCCGCACCCGTATCGCCTGGGCCGCCTACTTCACGCTCGTCATCGGCGCACTCGTCGTCTGCGCGGCGCTGGTCATCGCGGGCGGTGGTGACCTGTGACCGGCCCGAAGGCGAAGGAGAACCTGCTGGCCGTCGCGTTCTTCGCCGCGGTCCTGGCCGCGATGTTCCTCCCGTCCGCGCTGTGAGCGAGGACGACAAGGCCGGCGGCGACCTCGCGCCGCGGTCCTGGCGGAATTACCACCGCAGCCGCCGTGCGAGCGAGATGCGCCGCGACCTCGAGGCGGTCGACGAGAGCCTGATCGTCACCGACTGGTGGGAGACCGACGACCCGGACGCCGCCTCGTGAGCCGCAAGCGCGGACGCGAGCGTCGCCGGATCCTCGAGCAGCTGGCACAGGCCCCGCAGACCTTCGTCGAGGAGGTCGCGCCGGCCCGCCTGCTGCAGACCACCGACGTCGGTCTCGTCGTCGCGTTCCGCACTGCCGGCCACCGGCTCTCCCGAGAGCCGCAGCACCGCACCATCGGGACGCTCGTCGGCGTCCGCCCACCCGACATCAGCTCGCCGAACCGCATGCAGCTCGTCGTCCAGCAGGGCGTCGACCAGGCGTCGTTCACCGTGAACATCGGCGAGCCCATCACCGTCCGGAGAACCCCGTGACCACTCTCTACATCGCCGGGCCCATGACCGGCATCCCCGACTACAACTACCCCGCCTTCAACCAGGCCGAGACCGACCTCCGCGCCGCCGGCTACGACGTCCTGAACCCCACCGCCTCCGAAGAGCACAACACCACCGGCACCACCCAGACCTGGCAGTGGTACATGAGACACGGCCTCGCGATGCTCGTCGAGGCGGACGGGGTCGCGATCCTTCCCGGGTGGGATGGCAGCCGTGGCGCGACCCTCGAAGTACACGTCGCCCGATCGCTCGACCTGCCCGTCAACGACATCGCGGGCTGGCTCACCAAGGCGCTCGCCGAATGAGCGGGAGCGCGGCAGTTCGGTTTGGGCTCGACCTCCGGAAGCAGATCCGCGCCGAGTTCGAGGAGCTTCGCCTGGCAGCCTACGACGCCGCCGACGAAGCATGCCGAGGCCACCTGCTCAACGACCGTGGCCGCCGCGCCGGCATCGACGCCTGGGACCTCTTCATCGGCAACGAGACCCGCGCCCGGGCGTACGCGTCCGAGGAGCTGATCGAGCACTGGTCCACCCACCCCCGAGTGACCGTCGCCGCGTACGAGCGCCAGGTCCTCGACCGACACCTCTACGAAGCAGGAGCCGCTGCATGATCTGCACCACCGCACTCCTCGACGGCGGCCCCTCCGACGGCGAGAGAGTCCCCATCACCGGGGCGACGGAGCTCCACGCCCCGGAGGTCATCACGACCCACGAGGGGCAGAAGCACCGCTACGTCGCCGCGGTCGGCCCCATCGCGGACCGGTGGCGGCAGACCGGCGTCGCGCTCTACAGCTGGAAGGGCGTCCTGTGATCGGCCCGAAGACGGCGAAGCCCACCGCAGCAGAGGAGAAGCAGGCGTACGCGATCGCTGCAGGTCGCGACGACCTCACCTGCCAGCGATGCCTCGGCTGGTGTGGAGCGCCGCAGCAGGACCACCGGCAGAACCGGCAGCCCGGGAACACCGTGGCGTCGAACCTGCAGACCCTCGGGCTCGTCTGCCACCAGTGGAAGACCGAGCACCCCGCCGACGCCCTCGCGGACGGCTGGGCGGTGCCCCGCTGGGCGGACCCGCGCGAGTGGCCCGCCCGCCGCTGGTTCCGCAACACGAACGGCGTCACCGTCCGCAAGGGCTGGTGCCTGTACACGAACACCGGCGCAGTCCTCGAGATCACGGAGGAGGAAGCCCGACAACGAATGGAAGGAGTGACGTGACATGCCGAAGGACAAGCGACTGTGGATGACCTTCCCCATCGACTTCTGGCAGCACCCGAAGATCGCGCCGCTCTCGGACCTCGCGTTCCGCACGTTCGTGGAGATGAACGGCTACTCCCGGATGCAGGACCTCGACGGCCGCATCCCGGCCACCATCGCCCGACGCATGTGGAAGACGAGGGCGCTCAGCGAACTCACCAGAAACGATCACTCAAAGCCGTCTGTGAGCTTGGTGGACGACGTGTACGTGATCTGGAACTACGCCGAGCACCAGGAGACCCGAGCGGACCGCGAAGCGCGAGAAGCCCGGAATCGCGCCAATGGCGCGAAGGGCGGACGCCCACCGAAGAACCGACCGGAAACCCAGTCGGTTACCGACTCGGTTAGCGAGTCGGGTGCCCAACCCGAACCGACCGAAAACCAGAGTCAGAGTCAGAGTCAGAGACAGAACCTGACTGACGGAACATACCTACCTGAGTCAAGTCACGTAGGTGACCGTGCGAGCCCGAGGACTGACTTGTCCGAAGAGGTCATCAGCGAAGCGAAGCGGGCCGGGGTCGATGACCTCCCCGCGGTACTGGGACTGCTCGAGCCGATCGTCGGGGAGCTGAACCCCCGCCACGGCATCGAGCTCGCACAGATCATCCTCCGCCGGGCGCGCACTCCCGTGCTGCAGCCCACCGCGTACATCGCCCGCGCCTGCGAGAAGCGAGACGAGATCCGACGCATCGCCGTCGACGTCCTCGACCTCCCCGGGGTCGCGTAGGCACCAACCACTGACATTCGAGGAACACCATGACCCGAGAATCGAAGGAGCACCTCTGCCCGCCCGGCCACAAGCACGGGCAGACGGGCACCTGCTACAACCAGCACGGGTGCCGCTGCACCCCCTGCCGGAAGTCCCGTGCCGACGCCGCACGCAACCGGCACCGCGCGCAGGCGTACGGCCGCTACAACCGGCCCGACTTCGTCGACGCGGAGCCGATCCGGGAGCACATCGCACAACTCCGCGCGTTCGGCCTCGGCATCAACCGCATCGCCGACCTCGCGGACGTCCGCATGATCCAGCGCCTCGTGTACGGAGATCGAGCGGAGGACCCGACCGCGGGACGGGTTCTCCCGAACCGCGTCGCCGGCGACAAGGCCCGCCGGATCCTCGCAGTCCGCCCCGACTTCGCACTGGTCGCCGACCTCGCGAGGATCCCGTCCCGCGGCGCACAGCGCCGACTGCAAGCTCTCGTCCGGCAGGGCTGGTCGCTGCGTCACCTCGCCGTCCGCATCGGGCTGGGCCCCTCCGAGTGCAGTCGCATCCTCCGCACCTCACACGTGTCCGGACGCACCCACCGGAAGGTCACCGCCCTCTTCGACGAGCTGTGGGACCAGACGCCGCCGAAGACGAACCGGTACGAGCTCCACGCCTACAACCGTGCAGTCGCCTTCGCCACACAGAACGGCTGGCACCCGCCCCTCGCCTGGGACGACATCGACCTCGACGACCGCCCCGCGGAAGCCCTCCGCAGCGACAGCGTCGACGACATGGCCGTCGAGCTCGCCGTCGCCGGCGAGGACGTCCACCTCACCCCCGCCGAGCGTCGCCTGGCCGTCACGGAGCTCCACAGCTACGGCCTCACGGACCCCGACATCGCCGCCCGCCTCCACTGCTCCGACCGCACGGTCCTCCGCATCCGCGAAGAACTCGACCTGCCCTACAACGACAACCCCTACAGCCCACCCGCCACCGCGACACCAGCCGCGGCCTGACCTCAACCCGCGGCACCCGCCGCAGAACGGACACACCATGACCGAGGACCTTGACCTCGAGCTGCGCCGCGACGCGATGCACTCCGCCATCAGCGCAGGCTCGGAAGCGCCGGAAGTCGCCGAGCAGCTGTACCAGTTCCTCACTGCCGGCGTCAAAGACCGCTTCCAGCCGCTCATCGACGCCGAGCGTGAGACCTGGGCGGCGAAGGGCTACGACCAGGCGCATGACGACCGCCACGGCCGGCAGCACCTGCTCGTGCAGGCGATGCAGTACGAGCTCCGAGGCCGTCACGCGGCGGCGCTGGCGCTACTGCAGCAGGCCGCCCGGACGGTCGCCCTCGACGACTTCCTGCCTGCGGGCACGAAGGTGCGCGTCACGCCGGAGTCCGGCGACGCCTTCGAGGGCAAGGTGCAGCGCGTCGACCCGGACGTGTACCGGGTCGGCGTCGCCTACTACGCCCCCTCGCAGGTCGAGGTGCTGGCGCTCCCCGTGGAGCTCGGCGACACCATCGCATCCGCCGCCGACCTCATGCACCTGCCCCTCGGCACAGAAGTCCTCGACCGCGACGGCGACCGGCACACCCTCCACGCCGATGGGTGGTCCTACTCGGACTACCCCCACCGCCCGCTCGACGAATACCGCAACGTCGTCCGCAACTACCTCCCCGCCGAGGTCGTCGCGCTCCCTGCCGACGACTGACCACCCACCAGCACACCCGGCGAGCGCCGACCCCACCCCAGGGGCCAGCGCTCGCCCCGTCACGCGGCCCTCGCCGCAGACAGGAGGCCCAGCGTGGCCGAGACCGTTGAGACCGACGCGTACCTGCAGGTGCGCCCCCGAAACCGGTGGGTGCCCTCGCACAAGCGGGGCACCGCCGAGGAGATCGAGGGAGCCGCAGTCGTGCGCGTGACTCAGAACCGTCCGGAGAAGCCGGAGCCCGGGACTCTGACCGTGAAGGTGCGCCTGCGGATCCCCAAGCGGGCGTTCCTGCCGCTCGCCCCCGAAGCGGTCATCGACATCCCCGCCGACCTCACCGACCCGACGGAGGGCCAGTGACCGTCGACACCACCGAGCTCCGGACCCGCGCACGCAACATCGAAGCGATGGGCCTCCCCGGAACCGCCCAAGCGCTCGCCGACGCCGCCGACGAGCTCGACGCCCTACGCAGAGCGCTCGCCGCAGTCCCGCACGCCGAGCTGTGCCGGCTGCTCATGACCCGCGACGACGAGCCCTGCAGCTGCGAGAAGAGCGCGATCGCCACGGCGAACCCGCTGATCATCCCGGACGCGACCAGCGTCACGTACCTCGCCGCCCGCCGGCTCAACGTCTACGGCCCCGGTGGCCGCATCGTCGGAGTCCTCGGAGTCACCGGGGTGCACGTCGAACAGCAGGACGACGGACGCACGATCCAGGTCGTCTTCGAGCAGGGGGAGGCCACCACGTGATCGCCCTGCAGCTCACCCTCGACGCCGTCGGCTGCCTCATCGCGGCCGGCGGCGTCCGCTTCGCCCAGGTCTGGTTCGACGACGCCGCACACGCCGCGTTCCGGAACCGCTGGCACTGACCACTGCACCCGAGAGGAACCCGCACCATGACCGACATCAGCACGCTCGACGTCGAAGGCTGCTCGGCAGCCGAACCGCTCGAGACCGAGGAGGACTGGGAAGACCTCGTCGGCAGGCAGCTCCGCTACTGGTGGTCCGAGCACAAGTACCACAACCGGGACGGCTGGTACGCCGAGCTCGCCGGTAGCGAGAAGTGCCGCGCGCGCGGCCACGAGTGGAACCCCGACGGCGACGACCTCGACCACGAGCGGTTCGACCACCAGCCCGGCTGGGACGGCAGGTGGATCTGCCCCGACACCCGCTACGGCTCGGCGTGCTCCGAGTGCGAGGGGGAATGCCACCTCGGCGACTGGCCCGCCGACGACATCCTCTGGGCGGCAGTTCGCGCATGACCGGACTGATCACCACCGAGAACGGCAACGTCGAGGTCGACCACTATCCCGGCACCGTCGTCCTCGTCGTCGGGAACTTCCAGGGGCGGGCGCAGATCGCGCTCGAGCCGGAGGAGGCTGCCGAGCTCGCGAAGATCCTGACCGAGGAGGCGCAGAACGCGATCCACGCCGAGCGCATCGGGCGGAGGCGGTCGTGAACCTGCCCGAAGAGATCACCGCCGCGGTCCGGACTGCGCAGGCGCAACTCGTGACGGACGGACACGAGGGGATCGCGCAGGCGCTGGGAGACGCCGTGTTCGCGATCCACGCCCGCGAGCTGGACAACCACCACGCGGCTGACATGTGCCCGTACTGCACGCCGGACCCGGCGAAGCGCCGTCAGGACCAGGTCGATGTCGACGCCGCCATGCGCGAAATCTTCCCCGAGCGGTACGCCTGATGCTCGAGCCGCACCACCCACCGGGGGAGCCCTGCACCCCCGACTGCAAGGACGAACCCGAGCAGTGCCCGAACAACCAACCGATCCCACCACGGCGAGCCCTCCGGCAGCGGAGAGCTCGCCGTGGTCGTTCCCAGAGGAGGAACACAGTCCGGCCGCCGCCTCACCATCAACCCGGGCAGCATCACGATCTCGGCAGACCGTTCCTGGCGCAGAGGACTGCATGTCCTGATCGAGGGGCGGGTGATCCGGCAGAACGGTACCCCCGGGCAGCAGCGCCGCGGCGTCGCGTTCGTCGACGACGTCCGCTGGCCCGGCGATGTACCCATGACGGAGCTACCCGCCGAGTACCAGTCGTACCTCGAGGCAGCCCGCCGGGCGGAGGCTGCTCGATGACCGCCCTCGCCCCCGCCCGCCTCGACCGGTTCTCGGTCCCGTCGCTCGCTCTCATGCAGGTCCGGAAGGACGCCCGCGCACTCGCCGACCGTCGCTGGAAGGCCGTCGAGGCGCGCCTGCGCGAGGACGGGGCCGGCGATCGTGCCGTCCTCGGGATTCCGGACTCGGTCGTCGTGAAGCCCTGGCGGCCCGCGAACGAAGGGCAGGCGTGGGGTGCCCTGGCCGCGGCGTGGAACAACGCGTTCGAGCAGCTGGCCCGGGACTTCGCCATCGGCTTCGGGCAGGTCCGCCGGTGACCGGCCTGCTCCCGCTCGTGCCCCTCGTCGTCTGGCTGATCGGCGTCTTCAACCGCACCACCGTCGTCGAGATCCGGCGACGCCCCACACGCGGCGAGCGCCGCGGGAAGGAACAGCCATGACCGACACCACGCCCGTCCCCGACGACCTGCTCGCCCGGATCGCTGCAGCCTCGGCCGCCGGCACCGCCGCGGAGCTCCGGTACCTCGCGACCGAGCTGCCCGTCCCGACCCCGCCGCCATCGACGCTCCGGATCATCGACGTCGCCCAGTGCACGCTCACCATCGACCGGGTGGGCTTCGGGCGCACGACCCGCACCGCCGAGTTCCCCGCCGCGTACATGGACCGCGTCGCCGCGCAGCCCGACCCGATGACCGTCATCGAGCAGCAGGCAAAGGAGTGGTGGCGCGAGAGCGACACCGACATCGACGCCCTACTCCACCGCATCCGGGCAGCCCTGGAAGGAGCCACCCAGTGACGCGCAAGACCCAGGACCGCGTCTTCCTCTGCGGAGGGGACGACCGGCGCGCCGCACCTCGGGACGTCTGCCCCAACCGTCTGCACGACTGGCCACTGCCCGCCGGCTACATCGACGCCGACGACGTGGCCCGATCCCGCCTCTCCCGGGGCTGGAAGAACCGCAAGTGTCCGGACTGCCAGCTATACGGCTGGGAACCGGGCCGCATCGACGAACGAGACAACGCACTCGCGCTCAGCGCCGAGCGCCGACCCCAGCAGGAGACCACATGACCCCAACCACCGAACAACCACAGCGCTCGCCGCAGACCGTGGTCACCCGCTGCATCACCGACACGATGCGCGACCAGAAGCCCTGCCTGCGCCGCGACGAGCACCTGCCCGGCTGCGACGGCATCGAGTACGAGTGGTCCGAGCGCGACGACCGGTGGCTCGAGACGAACCGGGCCTGCACCGGGTGCGAACCCCGACCAGCCGTGCACGGTCTCCTCTGCGGCGGGCACTGGGCGCGCGTGGACGCCGCGTGCAAGGCCTGGCCCGACCTCTCCGACGTCCTGCACCAGTTCGACCGTCTCGTGCAGCAGGAGGGCGGCACGAGCGGTCACGAGTCGTCCGTGCCGATCTCCGCGACCAAGCTCGCCATCGACGAGGTCGAGTCTCACCGCCGATCGTTCACCGGCAACGTCGACGTGTGGGTCGCCACCGATCGGGGAGCGGCCGAGTCCATCCGGTTCGCCGACGCCGTGAACCGGGCACTCCGCACGTTCCCCACCGAGGAAGCCGCGCACCGCGTGCAGGTGCTCCGGTGCCCCGATTGCGAACTGCGGACGCTCATGTGGATGCCGCCCGTCATGTCCACCGACAACGTCCGCATCGTGTGCCACAACCCGTCCTGCAGCTACGACGTCGACCAGGACACCTTCCAGCCCGAGACCAGAACCGTGGAGGCAGCATGAGCGCCTGGGTCAGCATCCGCGAGGCCGCCATCCTCGCCGGCAGAGCACCGCAGAAGATCTACGCGTGGATCGACAAGGGGCACCTCACCGCGCGGCGCAACGAGCACGGCCGCCTCGAGGTCCGTGGCGTGGACGTCCTCCGCGCCGAGTCGACGATCAAGCCGGGCCGACCCCGCGGCACCGTGACACGCCGCTCCGACATGCTTGACTTAATGCGGGAAAGGCGGGAAAGTAAGTAATGAGGATCCAGAAGTGCGCGTAGCAGAGGATCCCCTTCGACATTGAAAGCCGGTGGCCCGTGGTCACCGGCTTTCGTCGTTTCAGGCGAACCGTCGAGCAGCACGCGCCGCCATGCGCGCAGCCGTCACGCGCTGCACCCGGTGCGCGACCGGCGCGAACTCAGCCAGGACATCCTCGCGAGCGACCATGCCCAGCAGACGCTGCTGGTACCGCACCCACGACACCCCGAACACCTCACGCACCGCAGCTTCCTTGCTCCGGTCGTTGCTCGGTCGTTGCTCCTCGAACACGAGGATCGCGCGCTCGTCATCAGTCATGCCCACATCCTCCGTCGCGCCCCCGACAGGCGCGGCCCCAGACGTACCCGCGACCACGCTGAGCGCTGCGCGGGTGCACGAGTGAGGCAGGCAACGCGCCTGCCCACGACAACCAGGCCAGGGGTTGATGTGTCCCCTCATTGAGCGTCGCACCGCCGCGAGAAGCCGAAGCGGTGCCGGTCTTGCCCTCCGTCAGCGGGGCTCCACCAACTTCCTCGTGCCCGCCGACACGCACCGCCACCGCATCTGTCGCCGTCCCGCCCTGTCACGGCGGGCGACACCGGCCACACCGCGAACCAACGCACGCGGCGCGAGCACGAGGAACCCTCTTCCGCATCGAGTCCATTCGGGTTGGTGCTCGATGCGGGACCACTCAGGCCGCGATCCCCGAGGTTAGCCGCGCTGGCATGCGGAGCCCGGACGGGACGGCCGACCACGTCCGGAGGTGACGATGCCAAGCACCAGGGCATCCCGCCTCATCCACAACCAAGCCCGCGCCCGCACGCAAGCACGACGCATGAACGAACTTGACCGCGTCGTCCGCAACGCCCTCGAGCAAGCCGATGGCGGCGGCGAGTTCCACGACACCAGCGACTTCCACGAACGAGACACCGAGTACCGACCAGCGATCGGGTTCACCTTCGACCCGTTGCTCGACCGAAGGGTTGAGCGATGAAGCTCTCCGAGATCCGCGCACTGCTCACCGCGCACGGCTACCCCACCACAGCCGAACTCGACCGCGTCGACGTGAAGCGCGCCGCCGGCGCAGTCATCGGCGTCGACATCATGTTCACCGACGGAACCGTCGCCTACCTACCGACAGAGACCGGGTAGGCCAGCACAATGGCCGGAGGGGCCATCTCCACACCCGGATACCGGGAGCCCCATCGAACCGGAGACCCCCTCTGGCAGACCACACCCCAACCGCTCGACCCGGTCACCGCACACCGCACCAGGACGAACACCCGCACCTCGCTCGAGCCCATCGGCTACGACGGCGAAGGTGCGCCGCTGTACGCATGGCAGCTCGACGACGAGCGCTGACGACAGGAGCACAACGTGGGTGAGCAGTGGTCAGGCAGCACACGCAAGCAGCGACTCCCGCGCGACTGGGAAGAGCGACGCACCACCGTCCGCGATCGAGCAGGCGGCCGATGCCAAGCCACCGTGCGCGACGGCACACGCTGCGTCGAGGTCGGCACAGACTGCGACCACATCGTGCACGGCGACAACCACGCACTCTCGAACCTGCAGTGGCTCTGCTCATGGCACCACGACAAGAAGACCGCACGCGAAGCACTCGAAGCACGACGATTCACGCGCGTCCCGTCGGCCCGTAAGCCACGCGAGAAGCACCCAGGACTCAGGTAGACGCAGCCGCGACGAACGTCCCGCACGCGAGCGCACAGAGGCCCCCGTCCACCCCCTCCCCCCGGGTCCGTCCTGGTCGTAGAGGTGCTGTGGCTCCGGCCGTGTACGGGTCTGGGGATCCTGGGGTCCGACGCGCCGAGCTGTGCATATCGCATACGAACCAACACGCCCCCTGACCGGAACGGACACGCGGGCTCTACCCGAAACGGGAGCTCACCATGCCTGGTCACGGCCCTGCACCGAAGGACCCGAAGAAGCGCGCACGGCGCAACTCCGACCCCACCGTCGTCCGCATCCTGCCGCGCGCCGTCGTCGCGCAGCCCGAGCTGCCGACCATCTCCGTCGAGGAGGACGGCGAGCTCCGCGAGTTCACGTGGCCGGCGATCACCCGGCAGTGGTGGGACATGTGGGCGACCTCGCCGCTGTCGCTCGACTTCACCGCGACGGACTGGTCCGAGCTCCGCGACACCGCGCTGCTCCACGCCCGGTACTGGAACGGCGACATCAAGCTCGCCGCTGAGCTCCGGCTGCGCACCGCGAAGTTCGGCGCGACACCCGAGGACCGCGCCCGGCTCCGGATCACGTTCGCGCAGGCCGAGGAGGCCGAGACGAAGACCACCGCCCGTCGCCCCAGCTCGCGCGAGCGCTTCGGCGGCACCGCACTTCCCCCGGAAGCGACGGCCAACTGATGCCGTGGCGACCACTCGAAGGCGAGACGTTCCCGACCCTCGGCTACCACGTCGCCGACCAGATGGCCGAGTTCCTCGAGTACGTCGTCTCCCGCGAGCAGCTCGAGTTCCTGGTCCACCTCTACGAGATCGATCCGCTCAGCTGCAAGCGCGTGAAGACCCGCGCCATCGTCCAGCGGCCCCGCGGCTGGGGCAAGTCCCCGTTTCTCGGCGCGACCGGGATCAGCGAAGCGCTGTTCGAGGTCGTCCCCGACGGCTGGGACGCCTTCGGGCAGCCCGTCGCCCGCCCGTGGATCGACTTCAAGAGCATCATCAACATCCCGGTTACGGCGACGTCTGATGACCAGGTGCAGAACACGTGGGCACCGATGCTCGAGATGGCACGCATGGACGCACTCGTCAACGAGTTCGACGTCGACCCGATGGACACGTTCATCGCGATCCCCGGCGGCAAGATCGAGCCGCGCACCTCGTCCGGCCGATCCATCAAGGGTCTCCCGGGCCAGGTCGCCGCGATCATGGACCAGACCGAGGAATGGGTGAAGGGCAACGGCGGTCTCCGCCTCGCCCAGAACATCCGCAACAACTCGACGAAGGCGTCCGGGATCACGATCGAGTCCCCGAACGCGTTCACCCCGGGTGAGAACTCGGTCGCCGAGGCATCGGCACGCGACTGGGACCTGATCGAGTCCGGGAAGTACCCCGACCTCGCCGCCGCCCGTCAGATCCTCTACGACCACCGCGAAGCGCCGGCCGACACGGACCCCGCCGACCGCGAGTCCCTGATCGCCGGCCTCCGGTACGCGTACGGGGACAGCTCGGACCACCCCGACGGCTGTGTCCTGCACGATCCGCCGTGCGAGCCCGGCTGGGCACCGATCGAGCGCCAGGCGCTGGCGTTCCTCGACACGTCCAACGACCCGCAGGTGCTCCGCGCCGACTTCCTCAACCAGATCACCCACGCGACGAACTCGTTCGTCTCCCAGCCCGAGCTGCGCGCGATCCTCGACGTCGACAAGGTCATCTCGAAGACGGAACCGGTCACGCTCGGCTTCGACGGCTCGGAAGGACGCAAGCCCGGCAAGGGCACCGCCGACTCGACGGTCCTGATCGGCTACTCCGTCACGCAGAAGCACCTCTTCCAGATCGGCGTCTGGGAACAGCCCGACGGCCCGAAGGGTGAGGGCTGGCGACCGCCGGTCCTCGAGATCGAGGCCGCCGTCCGGCAGGCGTTCAAGGACTACAACGTCGTCGGGTTCTACGCGGACCCGTCCGCTGGCTGGGCCGGCCACGTGAAGACGTGGGAGGCCGAGTACGCGAAGCGGCTCAAGGTCCGGATGTCCCGTGACGAGCCGATTCGGTGGCGACAGAAGGACCTCGCCCGGACGACGGGCACGTTCGACCAGCTCGAGTCGGCGATCAGCGCCGGCAAGGAGTCGATCACCTACGACGGCTCGCCCGAGCTGACCTCGCACTTCATCAACGCCCGCCGCGACCGTCGCCGGTCCGGGTACGTGCTGATGAAGCCCGAGCACGACCCGGACGGCTCGAAGATCGACGCCGCCTGGGGCGCGATGTTCGCCTACGCGGCCGGCATCGATGCCCTCGGCGCGAAGCTCACGAAGAAGAAGACCGCCGCCCGCCGCATCTACTGAAAGGGACCCTGTGGCTACCACACCCGCCGAATGGCTCCCGATCCTGGCGAAGCGCCTCGACGCCCGTCAGGCGCGCATCGCGAAGAACCGTTCCTACGCGAACGGGAACGCGCCACTGCCCGAGATGAGCAAGAACACCAAGGAGACGTGGAAGGCGTTCCAGAAGAAGGCCCGCACGAACTACGGCGGCCTCGCCTGCGAATCCCTCGGCGGTCGCATGGTCCCGAACGGGGTCCGCGTCGGCGCATCGACGACGAGCCCCGCCGCCGTCGCAGCGCGCCGGGTGTGGCGCGACAACCGCCTCGACGTGGTGTTCGGCGACGCGATCTCGAACATGCTCACCACGAGCGTCGGCTACCTCATCACCGGCGTCCGCGACGGCCAGCCGATCATCACGTCGGAGAAGCCCGAACAGGTCATCACCGCCCCCGACCCGACGCAGCCCTGGCGGGCCCGGGCCGCGCTGAAGGCATGGCGCGACCCGGACACCGGCAGGGACTTCGCCCTGGTCTGGACCCCCGGCGTCCGGCAGCGGTTCTCCCGCAAGTCGACCAACGACAACGGCACACCCGTCCCGCAGGTCGACGGCGAGTGGGAGGTCGACGGCGAGCCGGAGACCTTCGCCGGCGGGGTCCCCGTGTACGTGCTCGAGAACAAGGACCGCGTCGCGGAGTTCGAGCCGCACACCGACGTCATCGATCGCATCAACCTCGGCAAGCTGCAGCGCCTGGTCACCACCGCGATGCAGGCGTTCAAGGTCCGTGCGCTCAAGGGTGGCCTCCCCAGCCAAGACGAAGACGGCAACGACATCGACTGGGCGAAGATCCTCGAGGCCGCGCCCGGCGCGCTGCTGGATCTCCCCGAAGGCATCGACGTGTGGGAGTCGGACGCAACCGACATCCGCCCGCTGCTCGAGGGCGAGAAGACCGACGCCCGCGACTTCGCCGGCGTCATCCGCACGCCGATCTCGGTGTTCATCCCGTCGGGTGAAAACCAGTCCGCCGAGGGCGCAGCGAACGCGAAGGAGGGCGAGATCCAGAAGGCGAAGGACCGCATCGCGCGTGCCTCCTCCCCTGGGGAAGGTGCTCTCCTCGAAGCGCTCCGGGTCCTCGGTGTCGACGACGGCGAGACCATCGAGCTGCTGTGGATGCCGCCCGAGCACGTCTCGTTCACCGAGAAGACGCAGGCTGCGACGCAGGCGAAGGCGGCTGGCATGTCGGCCCGGTGGATCAAGCAGAACATCATGGGCATGTCGCCGGACGAGATCGCGCAGGACGAAGCCGACGCGGCCACCGACCAGCTGCTCGCCGCGACCCTGATCGGAGCAGCCGGTGGCACTGGCAACGCTTGACCAGCTGACCGCGGCCCACCAGACGACGACGAAGCAGATCCGCGACCGGACCCTCGCCCTGACGGCGGCCCGGTGGGACGCGTCGCCGGACTACCGGGACGCGGACATCGACCGGCTGATCACGCAGATCCTGCCGCAGGTGCAGGCCGGCCAGCTCGCCACGGCGACGCTGACCAACGCCTACATCGGGCAGGCGGCCCTCGTCGCCGGCACCACCGCCGGCGCGAGCGTCGACCGGGACGCGATCCTCGGCTACCGGGGCACGCCCTCGGCCGACGTCTACCGCCGCGGCGCGGTCACGCTGTACACGGCGCTGTCGAACGGCTCCCCGTTCGACGCTGCGATCGCGTACGGCCTCGACCGGATGCTCACCATCGTCGCGACCGAGCTGCAGCAGGCGAAGAACCGGCAGGCGCAGCGCGCGGTCGAGGCGTCCGGGTTCTACGGCTACCGCCGGGTCCTCACCGGCCTTGAGAACTGCGCGCTCTGCGCCATCGCCTCGACGCAGAAGTACTCCAAGCACGAGCTCATGCCGATCCACCCCGGCTGCGACTGCGGGGTGCAGCCTGTCAAGGAGTCCGACGGGCCCGGCACGATCCTCGACCCGGACCTGCTCGAGCGCACCCACGCGCTCATCGACCAGAAGCTCGGCGGCCCATCCGACCGCGGCGCACGTGACCTCGGCATCGAGAAGACGTCCTCCGCCGGCAAGCCGCTGAGCGACTACACGGACCTCGTCGTGGTCAACGAGCACGGCGAGCTCGGACCGACCCTCGCGTGGCGGTCCGACAAGTTCACCAGCGCCACGGACATCGCAGCGCTCACCTGACTTCCCCACGCCGTGGGGAGTGACCGAAACGGTCAACCATCAACCCGAAACGGGAGATACCGATGTCGGAAGACGACAACAAGCCGAAGCCGACCGACGGCGCAACGCTCGAGGAACAGCTGGCGGCAGCACTCGCCGACGCTGAGAAGTGGAAGGGCCTGTCTCGCAAGAACGAGGAGCGGGCCACGTCGAACGCCGAGAAGGCGAAGAAGTTCGACGAGCACGAGGAAGCGAACCGCACCGAGCTCGAGAAGGTCCAGGCACGCGCCGAGGCCGCTGAGAAGGCCGTCGCGGAACGCGACGCCAAGGAGGCAGCCATCAAGCTCCGCGAGGAGATCGCCACGGAGAAGAAGTTCGCCGATCGCAACATCAAGGCGACCGCGCTCCGCGGCACGACTCGCGAAGAGCTCGAAGCGCACGCCGACGAACTGCTCGAGCTGATCCCCGCCCCCGCCGCCGCAGCGTCCGCTGACGGTCAGGGAGCTGCCGGTGGAGACATCGGCAAGGGCGAGCAGTCGGTCGAAGACATCGTGGCGGCCGCAACCGCCAGGTAACCCCCGCTGGTGTTCGCCACGAACCCCAAGCGGCCACATCACACCACCAAGGAGGAATCGTGGCAAACATCTTCACCAAGGGCGAGAAGCTGGCGGCAACCGCGCTGGCCCTGCTCAAGAAGAACATCAAGGCCCCCGGTCTGTTCACCACGAAGTACGGCGTCGCCGACTTCGCCGGAGCCGAGGGCGACACGATCGGGATCAAGCGCCCGGCCGTGCTCGTCGCTCGCAAGAAGGAGTGGCGCGGCGACGACAAGATCGTCATCGACAAGCTGGTGAACACGAAGATCCAGATGCCCCTGGACCAGCACCTCTACAGCGCCGTGCAGCTCTCCCCCGAGGAGGAGACGCTGGACGAGGTCAACTACGTCCGCGACGTCCAGGCCCCGCAGGTCGCTGCGGTCGCCGAGGCGGTCGCTGCGGCCGTGGTCACCGCGCTCACCGGCGCGACCTTCGTCAACTCGGTCAAGTTCAACCCGAACTCCGCCGACGTGATGGAGTCGGACCCGCGGAAGGTCGCCATCCGCGCCCGGAAGCTGTTCCAGAAGGCGCACGTGCCGGCCACCGGTCGGTACTGGGTCGTCGGCGCGGACATCTCCGAGGCCATCGCGTCGCACGACAAGCTGCTCGAGGTCGACACCTCGGGTCTGCCCGAGGCGCTGCGCGAGGGTGTCGTCGGTCGTCTCGGCGGCTTCACCATCGTCGAGCTCGACGAGCTCGACCCGACCGCGTCGTTCTTCGTGCACGAGTCGGCGATCGCCTGGGCCGTCGTGGCCCCGGTGGTCCCGAACGGTGTCGCGAAGGGCGGCGGCGTCGCGGCCGGCAACGGTCTCGCCGTCACGCAGCTGTGGGATTACGACAGCGACTACCTGAAGGACCGTTCGGTGGTCCACGCCTTCGCCGGCGCGACCCCCGTGCAGGACCCGAAGACGAACGCTGACGGCTCGCTCGTCCTCGACGGCGACAACAAGCCGACCCTGCAGTTCGTGCGTGGCATCAAGGTCACGTACAGCACCACCGCCCCCGCGGCGTCCTGAGAGGAGTGAGGTCATGGCCAAAGCGCTGGCAACGAAGGACGACGTCGTCAAGGCGCTCGGCCGTGACCTCACCGCCTCCGAGACGAAGCAGGTCGACGTGCACCTGCTGAAGGTGTCGGAGCTGTTCCGCAAGGAAGCGCGCCAGCAGTTCACCCCGGGCCGGTCCACCAACCGGCTCCGGGTGACTGCCGGCGCGCTCACCCTCCCGCAGCGCCCCGTCGCTGCGGTCCTCACGGTCGACGGCGAGCCCGCCGACCGGTTCACCCTCATTGGGCAGCGCCTCGAGGTGCCCGTGCCCACCGGCACGACCGTCGTGGTCGACTACGAACACGGCTCCGACGAGGTCCCCGACCTGGTCACGCTCACCGTCGCCGGCATCGTCGCGCAGCTGTTCGAGGCGGACCCGCGCGCCCGCGCCGGTGTCTCGCAGCGCGGGGAGACCCGCGGCCCGTTCAGCTCGCAGGAGACGTACGCCGCCTGGGCGCAGGGTGCGGCCCCGCGGCTCGCTCCCGACGACATCCGCACCGCGCAGTCGTACCGGGTGAAGTCGTACGGCCTGATCGTGCAGGGGTACTGATGACCGGCGAGACCGTCACCTGGCACCACCGCACCGACACCGGCCAGCGCGACCGGTACAACAAGCCGATCCTCACCGACGCCGACACCCCGCTCACCGACGTCCTCATCGCGCCGAACCTCGGCGACGAGGTCACCGGGAACGCCGAGAACACCTCGAGCACCCGGATCACCCTCTACCTCCCCGCCGTCGCCGGCATCGGCTCCGACGACGAGCTCACCGTCCGCGGCACCCGCTACAAGGTCCTCGCCGACGAAGCCGACTGGTCGACCGGCATGAGCGACTGGAAGCCCGGCTCCGTCGTGCAGCTCGAGCGGAAGGACTACGTCAGTGCCTAAGTCACGCGTCGTCCTCAACCGCCGAGGCTTCGGTGCCGTCCTCGCGTCCAAGGGCATCGAGGACCAGCTGCGCCCGTACGCCGACGACATCGCCGCGCAGATCCCCGGCGGCGCGACCGTCACCGCGATCCGCACCGGCGTCGGCACCTCGAACTCCCGCGTCCGCCTCCGCGTCGAGGCCGTGGTGTGGGAACGCGCCCGGCTCATCTCCGCGATGCGCCAGGTCCTCAGCAACGCCCAGTCCCGCTAGGAGGACCCGTGCACGGCATCGTCTACGACGACTTCCTCGCCCACCTTATCCGGCGCACCGACGCCCTCCTCACGGCCCGCACCGAGCCGTACGCGGCCCGCGTCGAGGTCTCCGACCGGAAGTCGCCGGACAGCCGCCGCGCGGTCGTGCTGACGACAAGTGCGGGCGGCGGCACCAGCAACACCGTTCGGACCTCCTACGTCACGGTCGACGTCATCACCGACGATCAGGGCGACACGGTCGACCTGATCAACCTCGTCCTCGCGCTGGCAACCTCGCGCGGTGCCGGCGGCATGGTCGACGGCTCCCCGATCACGTTTGCCGAGGTCAACGGTGGCCCGAACGCGGATCTCGCGGCGGACGGCTACTTCAAGCAGACCGCGCAGCTCGAGCTGCGACATCGCGGTCGCAACCTCTGACCCACCATCTCGAAGCCCTGCCACTGGCGGGGCTTCTCTCATTCCTCCCACCGAGCAGGGATGCCAGGGGCACACGCCCGCCACATCACAACTGGAAGGAAGGGTCCACGTGTCCCTGAACTCAGAGAACGTCCGCGTCGCGGTCACCGGTGCGGCGTACGTCGCCCCGACGACCGCGGCCAAGCCGACCAGCGCGACCAGCGCACTCGGCGTCGACCACAAGGATCTCGGCTACATCAGCGATGGCGGTCTCACCGAGACCCGCGACCGCTCGACGAACCAGATCCGGGCCTGGCAGAACGCCGCGCTCGTCCGCGAGCCCGTCACCGAGTCCTCGATCAAGTACCAGTTCGTGCTGATCGAGACGAAGAAGGAGACGATCGAGGAGTACTACGGCGTTCAGGTCGCCGCTGACGGTTCGATCAAGATCGACCCGGGCAAGACCGGTGGGCGCAAGTCGTACGTCTTCGACGTCATCGATGGCGACGAGGTCATCCGTGTCTCGGTGCCCTCGGGTGAGGTCACCGAGGTCGGCGACCAGGTGTACGTGAACGGCGACCCGATCGGGTACGAGCTCACCGTCACCGGCTACGCCATCACCGACGGCGACGAGTCCTACTCGGCCATGAAGTGGTACGCGTCCCTCGACACGACGGGGGCCTGAGCATGAGCGCCAAGAGCATGTTCGTCCGCCACGTCCACACCGGCGAGGTCCGTCAGGTCACGCCGGAGCAGCGCGAGAAGCAGGACAAGAACTACTGGGTCCGCGTCACCGGAGACGACGTCAAGGTGACCGGCCCGGAGACCGCGCCGCTCGCCGCTGACGCCTCGGTGTCGGACCCGAAGACCACTCCCAAGGCGACCGCGCCCAAGGAGTGAACCACCGGCGTGCCGGGGCGCTCGGGCCCCGGCACGCCTCCTCACCACCACCCGAGCACTCTCAACCGAGCCAGGAGATACGCATGACCGAGACCACCGCCGTGAAGGCACTGCAGATCAAGGCCAAGAGCCGCCCCGCACTCGTCGTCGAGTACGACGGCACCGAGTACACGCTGCCCGGCCGCATCCCCGCCGAGATCCTCACCGCGCAGGCGCAGAACAAGAAGCCGAAGAACCCCGCGAAGGACGTGCAGGAGCAGTGGCAGCGCGAAGTCGGCGTCGCGCTCGTCGACGCCTTCTACGCACTCGTCGTCCCCGAGGACTTCAAGGCGGCCCTCGACATGGAGGACCTCGGCCCGGTCTTCGAGGCATGGTCGGAGCACGTCGGCCTGGGGGAATCCAAGGGCTCCGGGAACTAGCGGAGTCCTACCCCGACGAACTCGTCTGGGAGCTGCACCAGCTCCGCATCGACATCGACGACATCGGCGGCGACGACACCCCAGACCGGAAGGCGGTCGACCACGTACTGGTCGACCGCCTTCTGCGTGTCGCCACCCGCGACACGTCGTCCGTGCTGTTCGCCGCGACGCACGGCTGGGACTTCCCCGTCTCGCGCGAGTGGGTCCAGATGGCGGACTTCATCGACGCCTTCTATGCGGCGAACAGCAACGGCCGGCGGCCGAAGCCGTACCCGCGTCCCTGGCAGGACAACAACACGAGCCGACTCGGCAAGACCGATCTCTCCCCTGCAGAAGCACGGGAGGTGCTGCGAAAGAACAGGGGCTGACCGATGTCGACCGAATCCGCGATCGCCTACGTCTCCGTCGTCCCGCAGGCGAAGGGTGCCGGGCGCGCCATCGAGCGGGAGATCAACCCGCAGGCGCTCGGCACCTCGGTCGGCAGCAAGATGTCCGGCAGCTTCCTGAAGTCCGTCGGGTCGATGGCCCTGAAGACCACCGCCGTCGTCGGTGGGGCCGTCACCGCCATCGGCGCGACCATCGCCGGCGTCGCCGCGAAGAAGGGCCTCGACCGGCTCCTCGACATCGACTCCGCCAAGGGCAAGCTCAAGGGCCTCGGCCACGACGTCGACGGCATCGCGACCATCATGGACAGCGCTCTCGCGTCCGTGAAGGGGACCGCGTTCGGACTCGGCGACGCTGCAGGCGTTGCCGCGTCCGCTGTCGCCGCGGGCATCAAGCCCGGCCGCGACCTCACGAAGTACCTCTCCCTCACCGCAGACGCAGCCACCATCGCGGGCTCGTCGCTGGGCGAGATGGGCTCGATCATCAACAAGACCACCACCAGCGGCAAGGTCTACACCGACAACCTCAACCAGCTTGCCGACCGGGGCATCCCGATCTTCCAGTGGCTGCAGGACGAGTACAAGGTCTCCGCCGACGACCTGTCCGACATGGTCCGCAAGGGCGAGGTCGACTCGGAGACCTTCCGCAAGGTCATCGAGAAGAACATCGGCGGCGCTGCCCTCGCATCCGGGCAGACCGTCCGCGGCGCTGCCGCGAACATGGGTGCCGCCCTGGGCCGCCTCGGCGCGATGTTCCTCTCCGGAGCCGTCTCCGGCGCACCCGCGCTCTTCACCTCCGTCATGAACGCCGTCGACCGCGCCGGCGTCGCCCTGCAGCCCTTCGCCGACGTCCTCAACGAGAAGGTCACGAAGGGGATGGCAGCCCTCGCCGGGTGGATCGACCGGGTCGACTTCGGTAAGGTCATCGCCGGCGCGGAGGCGTTCGTCGGCAAGGTCCGTGACGTCTTCTCCTCGCTCAGCAGCAGCGGCGACACCGACACCGCCCTCGGCAGCGTCGGCGCGTCCCTGTCCAAGCTCGCTCCGGCCTTCACCGCGTTCCGCGACCAGCTCCCGGAGCTCGGCGACTCCGCCGGCAAGCTCGCCGCGGCCGGGATCACCGTCCTCGCGGGCGTCCTCGGGTTCCTCGCCGACCACGTCGACACGATCGTCAAGTACATGCCCCTGATCGTTGCCGGCTTCATCGCCTGGCAGCTCGCCTCCCGAGCAACGGCAGCGGCGTCGGTCGTGCTCCGCACCGCCGAGCTCCTGGCCCTGCCGGTGCAGATCAAGCGGAACATCCTCCGCCTCGAGGCCGCGCGCCTCGAGTACGCGGCTGCTCGCGGCATGGGCGTCTCCGCTGCCGCGACCGCGGCCAACACCGGCGTCACCAACCAGAACGCTTCGGCGCTCGGCCGTCTCACCCTCGCGCAGCGGATCTCGACCGCGGCGACGACGGTCGGCACCGTCGCGACGCTCATCGGTGCTGGCGCGCTTCGCATCTTCGGCGCTGCCGTGAAGGTCGCGATGGGGCCGGTCGGCATCATCATCGCCATCGTCGGCGCGCTCGTCGCCGGGCTCGTCTGGTTCTTCACGCAGACGAAGCTCGGGCAGGCCATCGTGCAGACCGTCTTCGCCGCGATCAAGGTCGCGGTCGCGGCGGTCGGCGACGCCTTCGTGTGGCTCTGGGAGAACGCGATCAAGCCCGCATGGGACGGGATCGCCGCTGGGGCGACCTGGCTGTGGCAGACCATCCTGCAGCCCGCGTTCGCCGGTATCGGCCTCGCTGTGCAGACCGTCGGCGGGTTCTTCGTCGCCCTGTGGACGAACTACATCCAGCCGCCGCTCACCGCGATCGGCAATGCGATCGGCTACCTCTGGAACGACTGGATCTTCCCGATCTTCCAGCTGATCGTCGCGATCGTCGTCTGGGCAGGCGGCATCTTCGCCTCGGCCATCTCCGGGATCGTCGGCCTGATCGTCAACACCCTCGGTGTGGCCTTCAACTGGCTGTGGACCGGCGTCATCCAGCCGGTCTTTACCTGGATCGGTGCAGCGATCTCGGTCTGGTGGACCACGGTGTCGTCGATCTTCGGCTTCGTCGTTGGCTTCGTCCGGGGCACCCTCGGTGCGGCTTTCTCGTGGCTGTGGTCGGGCGTGATCTCGCCGGTCTTCACCTGGATCGGTGCCATGTTCTCCGCGTGGTGGAACGGGCTCGTCATGCCGATCTTCTCGGCCGTGGTCGGGTTCCTTCGCAACACCCTCGGCCCGGTGTTCACCTGGCTCCGCGACACGATCATCCGGCCGGTCTTCTCCGCGATCGGCACGGTCGTCCGCGGGGTCTGGAACTCCTGGATCAAGCCGGTCTTCGACAAGATCGTCGACATCGCGAAGAACACCGTTCCGAAGGCGTTCACCGCCATGAAGGACGGGATCGGCAAGGCCTGGGACCTGGTCAAGTCGGTCGTGAAGGCCCCGATCAAGTTCATCGTCGAGACCGTCATCCGTGACGGGATCATCGGGAACTTCAACAAGCTCGCGAAGGTCTTCCACACCAAGCCGTTGCCGAACGTGTCCCTCCCCAAGGGATTCGCGACGGGTGGCTACACGGGCCCCGGCGGTAAGTACGACCCCGCCGGCATCGTCCACGCAGGCGAGTTCGTCTTCACCAAGGAGCAGACCGCCCGACTCGGCGTCGGCCGGCTCCACGACATCGCCCGCAACGGCTACGCCAAGGGCGGCCTCGTCACCGACGCGAAGAAGAACATCGCGTCCGGGTGGGACTGGCTCAAGGGCAAGGCCGGCAAGGCGTGGGACTGGACGAAGAACGCCGCCGAGACCGCACAGTCGGTCGTATCCGACCCGATGGGCACCCTCGGCAAGCTCGTCAAGGGCCTCATCGGCAAGGTCCCCGGTGCCGGCGCGATGCTCGACATGGCGAAGGGCGTCGGTGGCAAGGTCCTCTCGAGCGTCATCGACAAGATCAAGGGGATCGCCTCCGACGTCGGTGCCTTCGGCGGCAACGGCGCGAACGGGCAGCTCCCGTCGTCAGCGCTCGCCAAGGCCAGCGGCTTCGCTCCCGGCTCCGGTGTCGGCGCGACCGGCGGACTCCTGCAGAAGGGAGCCGCCGCCGCGTGGAACCTCGCCAACAAGGCATCGGGTGGCGTCCTCCGGCTCACGGAGGGCTACCGCGACCTCAAGGCGCAGGCGTACCGGTGGTCGCTGTTCCAGAACGGCGGCAACCTCGCTGCTCCCGTCGGCACGTCCGTGCACGGTCTCGGCCGTGCTGCCGACGTCGCAGGCGGGCAGTCGTGGCTCCGCGCGAACGGCGCGAAGTACGGCTGGGCGAACACCGGCCTCGGGTTCTCGCAGCGGGAGCCGTGGCACTTCGAGTTCAAGGGCATGTCCCAGAACGTCCCGCAGCTCGCCGCCGGTGCCCTCGTCGGCCGCCGCCCGGGCGGGACGCTCGTCAACGTCGGCGAAGGCCGGTACGACGAGGCCGTGGTGCCGCTCACTCCGCGCATCAGCGACGCCCTCGCTGGCGATCGGCGCTCCGCTCCGCGGGGCCCGCTCGTCGGGAGCCTCACCCTGCAGTCGACCGGGGTCATCAAGGAAGACCTCGCCGAGGTCGACCACTACCTGAGCTCGCTCGAGCGGGGAGGACGTCACAAGTGAGCACCGACTGGAAGCTCGACTGCGGGCCGGACGGGGTCATCCTGTTCGGCTCGCAGTCGTCGCGGTACCCGTTCGACAAGGCACCGGAGATCAGCGACGCCGAGCGGGAGAACCAGGACAGCTCCCTCCCGGGCATCGACGGGAACTTCTTCGGCGACGACACCACCGCGGGACAGACGGTCGCGTTCGGACTGAACGCCGTCGGCGATACCGACGCCGAAGCTGAGGCGCTGTACGCAGCGTTCCGGAAGGCCTGGCGAGCGGACAGCATCCGCCGCACGCCAGGCGCGACCGCGACACTGACGGCCCCGTCGGGCCGGTCGACGTTCGGTCGACCGCGGCGGATCACTCCCGCGTACATGCCGATCGGTTCCGGCGCGGTCGGCGTCACCGCCGACTTCGCCACCCAGGACGACCTCTGGTACGGCCCCGAGGACTACCTGCAGGTGCCGTTCGCGCTGTCCCAGTCGGGTGGCTTCGTCTTCCGGGAGTACAGCAACGTCGAGGGCCTCACCCTCGCCGAGTCCTCGCCCGGGTCCGGGCTCTACCTCCCGACCGGGCTCACCGAGGAACCGCCGGGTTCCGGCCTGTACTCGCCCGACGGACTGATCGAGTCGCCGCCGGGTTCCGGCCTGTACGCGACGACGTCGCGGGTCACCACTGCCGAGGGGCTCCGGTTCCCGCTCGTGGCACGCGGGTACACGACCGCCGAGAACACCTTCACCGTCCTCGGAGACGTTCCCACCTGGCCGATCATCACGATCAACGGTCCGATCCTCAACCCCACCGTCGAGCTCGCCGGCCAGTTCCGGTTCACCGCGGCGACGTCGCTCCGCTACGACGAGCAGCTCACGATCGACACCCGACCCGGCCGGCAAAGCGTGCTCCGCAACGGCACGCAGATCGCGTCACTGACCCGCACGTCGACGCTGCTGCCCGCCGCGGCGCTGCCGCCAGGCTCGCACACCTTCACTCTCTCCGGCTCGTCCTCGTCCGGCGCACCCACCGCGCGGATCGTCTGGCGCGCCGCGTACCCAACCCCCTAAGGAGGGCGACCCCGCATGGCTCTTGATGGTGTCCCACTCGCAATCGGCGGCGACGCCGAGCACAGCCCGAGCTCCGTCCGTCAGCTGGTGTACCTCGCCACCGGCGGCCGGCAGGGTGTCGCAGCCCCCGGCGACCTCAAGGTCACCCAGCTCGACGTGCCCGGTGCCGGCGTGAAGGTCGCGTCCGGCGGCGGCGCGGTCCTCAACCGGGTCGCCGCGCAGGAGGCGTACTCCGTCCGCAACGGCGTCGCCGACACGAGCAGCGTGAAGTTCACCCCGACGGGGTCGGCATCGGGCCGCTCCGACCTGGTGATCTGCCGCGTCGACAACCCCTACATCGACGGCAACGCCCAGGCTCCCGCGGATCCCCGCAACGGACCCTACGTAAAGTTCGACATCATCCCCGACGTGCCCGCCGGCACCCGGTCGCTGCAGGAGCTCAACCAGTACAAGGGCCTGTCCGCGATCGAGCTCGCCCGCGTCGACCTGCCGAAGTCCACCGGCACCGTCACGAACGCGATGATCACCGACCTCCGGTCGCTGGCGAACCCGCGGTCGGAGCCGCAGACGCTCTTCGGATCCGCCGAGCCCGGGGCCCGCCTCACCTCGTCGACGTTCACCGCGTGGCCCACCACGAACACGTACGAGGTGGACGTGCCGCCGTGGGCGACGCACATCATCGCCCGGCTCGAGTTCATGGGTGGCCAGAGCGCGGCGAAGGCCGCCGGGTCGCTGCGACTCATCCTCGGCAGCTCGACCGCGTTCGGGCAGTACGACTACAACTACGCCGCCCAGAACGGGCAGGCGCGGCAGATGGTCGTCGTCGCTGGTGAGCTCAAGCTGCCGGCCGCCGTGAAGGGCACGAAGCAGCCGCTCCGGATCTCCGGTCTCCGCTCGGACGGCGACGGCTACCTGTTCACCGTCGACTCGACGTACTACCTCGCGGACGTGCAGTTCGTGGAACGGCTGGCCTGATGGAGCGGTTCATCATCCAGCGCGCCGTCACCGGTGAAGTGCTCTCGTACGACTTCCGCGGCATGACCGCCGGCGCGCCCACTCGGGAGCTCTCCGCGGTCGGGACGATGCCGATCACGGTCCCCGCCGCGCAGGCGAACAGCACCGCGTCCGACGGTGAGCCCCTCTTCGACGAGTGGGGCACCATCGTCACCGTCGCCGACGACGACCAGATCCGGTTCCGCGGCATCGTCACCGACGTCTCGTACGCCGGCCCCGAGTGGAAGCTGACGCTGTCTGCTCTCCCGACGGTCCTCTACGGCTGCCCCTACGGCGACGAGCCCTACTACGGGGCCGAGGTCGACCCGGCGTCCATCGTCCGGAAGCTCGTCGCGCACGTGCAGTCGTTCCCGGACTCCGACATCGGCCTCACCGTCGTCGGTGCCACCCCGGTCCGCGTGGGCTCGTTCTCCACACAGCGACGCATCGAAGCCGTCGCGTACTACGACGAGAAGGTCCGCGACTACAAGGCCGAGAACAAGACCCTGCAGGCGCTCCGCAAGATCGTCGCGACCACCCGGAAGACGGCCGCCACGCAGCGCACCAGCCGCGCGAACGCGTCGAAGGACCTCACCGCCGCGAAGAAGGCACTCACCGCTGCGAAGCGGGCCCTCACCGCGGCGAAGAGCGCGCTCACGGCGGCGCAGAAGACGAAGGACCCGGCGAAGATCGCCGCGGCCCAGACCGCCGTCCGGAACGCACAGACCGGCGTGACGGACGCCACCGGGGTCGTCAACGACCGCCAAGCCGCCCTGAACGGCCGCGACGGCAACCTCGACACCACGAACGCTCGCATCAAGGCGCAGCAGGCCGACGTCGACGCGCAGGCCGCGATCGTCGCGACGATGAAGGAGCGGAAGGACAAGGCGTCGGAGCTGAAGAGCGCCGCGCAGCAGCAGGAGTCCGAGGATGGTGGTGCGTACGCGCTCGAGGCGTGGGAGGCACCGGACTGCGGGCGACTCATCGACGATCTCGCGAAGGACGCTCCGTTCGACTGGGTCGAGGAGCACTACTGGTCCGGCGACGTCCCGGCGACCCGCATCCGGATCGCGTACCCGCGCACCGGCCGCCGCCTCGAGGGTGACGGAGCGCCCACGTTTCAGCAGGGCGTGAACATCGCCGTGCGGCTGCAGCCCGCCTCGTCCGGGGGTGACTTCGCGAACACCGTGTTCGGCATCGGCGCGGGCGAGGGGGCCGGGTCCATCCGCCGGCTGATCTCGAAGCGGGACGGCCGGCTCCGCCGCGTCGCGACGCTGCAGTCGAAGGACATCAAGTCGAAGCAGGACATGGTCACCCGGCTGCAGGCGGAACTCGTCGCACGGCAGGAGACCCTCGCTGTCGACTCGATCGTCGTGACCGAGCACGTGAACAGCCCCCGCGGCTCGTACGCGCTCGGCGACGACATCTTCGTCCAGGGGAAGGTCCCGCACTACGGGGACTTCGGCCTGTGGCACCGCATCGTCGGCATCACCGAGAACACGAACGGCACGACCGAGATCAGCCTGCAGCTGACGGACTCGTTCACCTACGGATCAGGAGTCGAGTGATGGACGCATCCGAGAAGGTCGCGCGTCGCCTGTACGCCATCCAGGTGCAGCTCGAGCGGCTCGGCCGATCGTCTCAGCTCGGGAACACCACGATCGGCGGTGACGCTGCCGTGGGCGTCACTGACGTCGTCGGCGAGGCGGTGGTCACGAACGACGCGATGCCGGACGTGCAGGGCGACGCCGCCGACGGCAACGAGGGCGTCTCGGACCTGCAGGCGATCAGCTCGGCCACCGACGACGACCTGGTCGCCCGCTTCGAGGACGCAGCCGCCGACCGGGAGGACGCCGCGGCCGAGATCCTGGACTCGCTGCAGGACATCGCCGCAGCGTTCGGGGAGGACATCACCGGGCTGTCCGACCGGGTCGACAACGTCATCGTCGGGGCGGGCATCACGCTGCTGCTCTACTCCGACGAGGAGCCGGAGGGCACCGCCCCGACGGGCTCGACGTGGTTCATGGTCAACCCCGCCGAGGACATCGTCGGTCAGTGGCAGCAGACCGGCACCTACGAAGCACCGGTGTGGACGCCGCGCCGGATCGCGTCGGAGGTTTTCGCGAACGTCGACGTTGGCAAGCTCACGGCAGGCCAGGCTGCGATCCTCGACCTCGTCGCCATGAAGATCGCGGCGTCGACGGCGAACCTGCAGACCGTCAACGTCGGGAACCTCTTCGTCACCGAGGGCGCGACGATGCCGCAGGCGGTCATCGACTACCTCTTCGCGAAGGTCGTGCAGGCGAAGCAGATCGTCGCCGAAGTGGTGCAGACCTCCCAGTCCGGCACCCGCGTCGAGATCCGCAACGACAGCAGCGACCGCGGCCACGTCTACTTCTACGACTCGAACGACGCACTCGCCGGCGACATTCAGGGCGTACCCGCGCCGGACGACCCGCCGGAAGGCGCATCCGCCCGGCAGAACGGGCTGTCTTTCGCCGGCGATTCGCTGTTCATCGGCGACGTCACGATCGCCAACCCGGGCGACGGACCAGCGTCCGTGCAGATGCAGGCTCCGGGTGCGCTCTTCGACACGGTCTACGTGAACGAGATCCGTGACCCCAAGACCGGCCGCGTCGTCGTCGGTCAGGCGACCGGAGTGACCCAGAACGTCCTCAAGGCGATGTCGGGCAACCCGGTCCTCGGACAGCTCGGCTACGCGACCTGCACGTGGCAGATCGTCGGGGCAACCTGCGAGGTGAAGTACTCGATCTACTTCCGCGGCACCCCAGCTCCGGGGTCTGGCCGCTGGTACCTCGAGCTCCCCATCCCCGCAGTGATGCCGGCTGGCGTGAACTACACGCCGATCCTCACCGGCCGGTACGACCGCAACGGCTCGAACGCCAGCGGTTTCGCCGTCTACGGCGACACCGACGGCAGCAACCTCGACCGCATCGCGTACCTCAGCACCGACACCGGCACGCGCCTCACTGGCTCGCTGCCCAACCTCGCCATCGACACCGACCGGCTCCTGCTGCTCGGCCACTACCAGATCGCCTGACCCGAAGGAGAACCAGCATGTCGGTCATCGTCGGAACATCCGAGCTACCCGGACGCACCCACGGCAAGCCGCAGGCGATGTCGAACGTGCAGGCCGGGTACAACCTCATCGCCGCCGTCGCCGAGCTGAAGCGCGACTACGGCATCGTCGTGACCGTCAACGAGGCCGACCGGTCCCGCCCCGACCAGTACGGGCTCCGAGTCGACTACCTCAACGGCAACGGCGTCCTCGCCGCGTACTGCGAGCTCGGCCCGCACCCGGACGAGTTCACGCGCGGCACCTGGACGTCGACCCACGACCCGGGGAACCACGGCAACGCCGCGGACCTCGGCGGCCCGGGCGGCGCAGTCATCAGCGACCGCGCCCGGAACCTCCTCGACGGCAACCACCCCGACGGTGTCATCGGCCGCAAGTACGGCCTCTACAACACCGGCTGGTTCTTCTCGAGCCGCGAGATCTGGCACTTCAACATCTACCCCGAACGCGCCGCCGTGCGCGCACCAGCACCGACCACCACCAGCACCGGCACCAAGCCGGCCCCGAGAGAGGCACGAGACATGAAGGTCATGAAGGCATCCAGCTACTGGTTCGCCATGATCGGCGCACGCACCTGGAAGATCGCGAACATCCGCGTCGCCGGCAAGACGTTCCCCGGCTCCCAGGTCCGCGACCTGCTCCTCCGCGTCGAGAAGTCCACCCCCGAGAAGCCCGCCACGTTCAACGACCTCGAGTTCGAGGTCATCCGCGCCGCCCTCAAGCGGTTCAAGTAAGGAGACGATCACCATGCTCGCAACCATCCAGAAGTACGCCAAGGCCCTCGTCGCGCTCCTCGGCGCGCTCCTCACCGCCGGCACCACCCTGATCCCCGCCGAATGGGCACCGTACCTGTCCCTCGTCCTCGCGATCGCCACCGCGATCGCCACGATGCAGGTGCCGAACACGGACCCCACCAAGCCGGGCGACGGTGACGTGCTCGTCGCCGGTGACGGCCTCGGCGACGACGGCCAGCCCAAGCACGCCGCGTCCTAACCACCGGAGGTGACCGGATGCACCCCATCCGTCTGATCAAGCGGCTCCGTGCTGCATCCATCTGGGGCCCGGACGGAGTGGACGAAGCCGACGACCGCGTGCGGTGGCTGCTCCGCATCGGCCTACCCGCCTTCGACCTGTTCACCATCGCGTTCGGCATCTTCGGCTACCTCGGTGGGATCCCCGCCCTCCGAGACTCGTTCGGTGAGGGATACGCGCAGTCCTTCGGGCTGATGCTGTCCCTCACCGGACTCGTGTGTCTCGTCGGCATCGCGTTCCCGAATCTGCTGTGGCGGATCGAGTTCTGGGGCAAGTGCTTCATGCTCGGCCTGCTGCTGCTGTACTCCGGTTCCGTGTTCATCGCAGGCGTCGTCGGTGGCGACATCGGCCGGTCGGGTGTCGGGTGGGCGATCCTCGCCATGGCGATCGTGCCGGCGTGGAGGGTGAGCGACATCGCCCGAGACCGAGAGGTGCACCAGTGGAAGTGAAGGACTGGCTGCCGTACGTCGGGCCGATCGTCGTCGCGATCATCGCTGGCGTGTTCGCGACGTACGCGTCACGGCGCTCGTCGCGGGTGCAGGAAGCGCAGGCTCGCGAGCAGTCGCGTGGTTCGCAGTTCGACCAGGCGATCGAGCTCGACAAGTACACCCAGGCTCGTATCGACGCTGCAGTGGCGAAGGCGATCGAGCCGTGGGTGAAGCGGGTGGAACGCCTCGAGCACGGCTACGCGCAGCTCGCGTCGACGCTCCGCAGCCTCCGGCAGGCGTTCCGTGAGTACATCCGCGCTGTGCGTGCGCAGTGGGGCAGCGCTGTCGAGCCCCCCGCGGTCGACGCGCACATCCGCGAGCTGCTCGCGGAAGACGACCTCGACGGCACGTTCGACGAGCGCGGCATCGCCCAGATGCGCGCCGACTACCACCAGCCGGACGCTGACCCGGCCCACGACTGAAAGGGCTCATCATGGGCACGAACCTCCTCCCGTCCGTCGACTCGGACACCAAGCAGCTCGACGACGACATCCGCGCGCGTCTCGCCGCGAACCTCGCCGACCCAACCACGCCGGAGGGGGCCGCTCTGCGGGGTGCGTACGCCCCGGTCGACCCGCAGACGAAGCTCTTCCCCTCGGAAGTGATGGCTGCGCTGCGCGTTGCGCTCGCGCCGGTCGGCCTGGTCACGAACCAGCGGACGCCGCTGTCGTTCAAGAAGTGGTACAACGCGAAGACTCGAGCGAAAATGGGGACGGGTCGAGCCTCGATCGCTGCAATCGGTACGAGCATCACTGCCGGCGAAGGATCCTCGGTTGCGAAGGGCGTTGGCTCGTGGCCTGCGCGACTGCAGGCCCAACTCGTCGCCGATGGCTGCCTGGATGGAGGCAGCGGATTCATCGCGGCCACGTCGAACCTGACAAGCGCAACGTCAGACCCCCGCGTGACGCGCAGCGCCGGATGGAAGATCGTGTCCGCGACGACGAGCACCCTCATCACCGGAGACACTGCCGGCGCAACAGCGACGTTCGCAGACACGAAGCGCAGCACAGAGGTCACCGTCGTCTACATGGACTGGTTCACGATGACCTGGTCTCTGACCATCGACGGCGGCACTCCCACAAGCGTCACGAACACCGGCACGGGGGCTCTCAAGAAGCTCACCGTCACCGTTCCCGACGGCATCCACACCGCGGTCGTCACGCTCGGTGCAGGCACATCCGCGTCGGCGTACTTCCACCTGCTCGGAATCTCGTTCATGATGCCGGCAGGGGTCGTTGTCCACAACCTCGGCGTCGGGGGGAACACCGCCAGTGGTGCCCTCGCCGGGAGCAACGACCGTGCGCGCCAGATCGCTATTCTCCTGGGTGTCACTGCGGCGCTCCTCGAGTTCGGAGCGAATGAGAATCCGGCCGGTTCAGGCCTGCCCGACTTTCAGAATGCGCTTGCATTCGGAGTGCAAGGACTCCAAGGGGCGGGGATCGAGACGGCACTGCTGACGCCACCTCCGAGCGGCAACCCGAACCGACCGATCGCTGACGTCGTGGGCCGTGACTACACGATCAGCAACTCCGTACCCGTGCCGCTGGTCGACGTGAACAAGGAACTCGCGACGTGGGCGAACGTGCAGGCTCACGGCTGGGACTACGCGACCGACAGCCAGTACGTCCACTTCAACGAGTTCGGGCACGAAGAGATCGCCCGCATCGCGCGTGTGGGTCTTGGCCTGTAATTCAAGGCTGATGGAACGTGTGAATGCACCCGCACGGACCGGGAAATCCAAGCCCTGACTCGACAGATGATTCCTCGTACTCGCAATGAGCGCGAGGAGGGCGAGACCGGATGAGTCCCACGAGCCAAGCCGTGACATGGAAGCGGCCCTCTGAGTAGCCGTGTGAGCACTCCGGGCAGATACTGCCGGCGTTCCCGTGACTCGCTCGCGCGATGGGTATAGCGGTTTCCGACACGTCGACTCCCATGGTTCGATGACCATCCATCTCTGATTGTTGGACGCCCCGCCCCTCCTCGAGGGGCGGGGCGTTTTCTTCGTTGCCCGCCTGTCAGGACGCGGCGGCCTCGACCTGGTCGAAGCCACCTGCGGGCAGGACCGTGATGCGCCATGCGGACGTCACGGGCTCAGCGAAGGCGACGATTGCGGTGCCCTTCGCGCCAGGTTCGAGGTAGAACATGTCGTACTTGTTGCTGGCCTCGGTGAGGTCGTACACCTTGTCGTTGTCGTCCCCCGCGGCGTCCGTCCATTCGGAGAACGCGTCGGCGAGGTCGACGCTGTCGATCTGCTCCCCGTCCTTTGTCACGACGGTGAGTCCGTACATGTTCAGGCTCTCGGTGCCGTTCGTGTTGTCGACCTCGACGGGGATGAGCGTGTACTCCTTGCCGTCCACAGTGCGCCGAGCGGCGTCGACGGCTTGCACCGTCGGGTCACTTTCGTTGCCAGTCAGCTTGAAGGTGCCGGTCGCCCCCTGGTAATCGAACGTCCACGTCTTGTCGACGTTCTCGGTCGGGGCGGCCTTCGTCTCGCCTGGGGCGGTCTCGACCTCGGCGGACGAACCGCCCGCGGTCTCGGATCCGGACGAGCTGCAGCCGGCGAGACCGAGAGCGATCGCGAGGCCCGCGGCGGCGATGATGTGCTTCTTCACAGTCCGAGCATAGGTCGCCTTCCGCTCGCACTGTCTACCCCCGTTCGCGAAGCGGCTCAGAACAGCCGGAACGAGAACCCCTTGCCGAGGCGAATGGTGACGTGTCCCTTGGATGAGACGGAGATGGGGCCCTTGCGTGCGGACGCGGAGACGCCGCGGCCTGTGACGTTGAGGCGGACCCCGCGGCCGATGCGCTTGCTCTTCCGGAACAGGAGGCCCATCAGCGCTTCGCCTCGGGCTGGTACTCGAAGTGCCAAGGCTCGTGGAGAGCGCCGTCCCAGGAAGGCTCCGGCGCTGCCGTGTCGTGCAGCGACCGGCCTCGCTCCGGTTGCGCGCCCCACTTGAGCCAGCGCGCGTAGAGCTCGCTCTGCGGCGGCGTCTCGTCGCTCATCGCTTGCTCCCTCGCTCGAGCACACCCAGCAGCTCGTCGCAGAGCCACGTCGCCGTCGACAGTCCCTTGCGGACGGTCACGAGGATCCGGGTCGCCTGGTCGGCGCGGGTTGGGCGGATCAGGTCGGTCGTCTCACTCATCGGGTTCCTCCTGGGGGGCGGTGTCGGCGGTGAGGATGACGCGTGCCCCGTGCCCGACTTCATGCGAGCTCGAGCCGACTTCATGTACAAGCGGGAACCACGCCAGTCGACCATCGACGGAGCAGCCGACCTCGCTCCGTTCCCAGATCAACCCATCCGGGCCAACCACGACGGTCCCCCCCGGCTGCGTATCGAGCTCGGCGATCGTCAGATTTGCCGGACGCTGCACCGCGTCGAGTTGGTCGGCGGCGGTGCGGAACATGTCTGCATTGAGCAGAAGCTCGCGTGCGTCTTGCTCTCGACCCGGCAAGCCAAATGCGGTCTGTGCCCACTCGGCGTTTTCGTCAGCACGGTCCCGCATCTGCTGCGGGGTGAGGGCGGTCACAGTCCGGCCGCCTTCCGCCACCGCTGCACCGTGTTGGTGCTGATGTCGGCGAGCGCTGCGATCTCTCGGACACTGACTCCTGCTCGGGTGGCGTCGAGGACTGCGGCCTGCAGTTCCTCGGCGGCGGTGCGCTGGGCGTCGCCGGCAGCGACGAGCCGGCGGCGCATCTCGATGCTGGGTGTGGTGCTGAGCTTCGGACTCACGGTTGCCATCGTAGTGTCTCCTTTGTGTGGCGGAATCGATACGATGAGCATACGCACATGCGTAGCGCAAGCGCAACAATCAGCGTCGCGGCTTCAGCGCTCGCCGCGTGACCCGCTCGCGAGGGACCCACACCTTGTGGACGAAGCCCATGAAGACGAGCTGCCCGAACACGCGGTCGCCGGCATCCGCCTCGACGAGCCCGGGCACACGCTGCCGACCGCTCCGCGAGAACTCGACGTCGACCCACACCGGCGCATGGTCGACCGCGTCCGACCACTCCACGCCGACGATGCCCTGCGGCTGATCCTCCGGCGGGTCCGGATGCTCGGGAGGGGACCACTGGTACTGCGGCATGCGCTGCAGTGTGCCCGCCGCCGCTGACAAGCGCTGAGCTTCACTTCCGCGGAATGAAGCGCTGGGCTTCACCTCGGCGCGGGGACTGGCCCCCGATCTGGTGCCGTGGGACTATCGGCTTCACCTTCGGCTACACGCCGAGGAGGGTTCTGGGGCCGGCAGCGGGACTTGAACCCGCAACCCCCGTATTACAAGTACGGTG
>NZ_JARVRN010000020.1:0-30758 GCF_030209655.1 Curtobacterium sp. MEB011
GCACGGACCGCGCACGGTGGCGGCACGGTGTCGCTCTGGCGGCACCGAGACTCGGGCTGCCGCCGCGCCGCTACGCGTCGATGCGGTCGCGGTCGAGACCCTCGCCGGCCAGGATGAACTCCTTGCGCGGCGCCACGTCGTTGCCCATCAGGAGCTCGAACACCTTCGCAGCGCCCTCGGCGTGGGTCACGTTCACCCGGCGCAGGGTTCGGTGCGCACGGTCCATCGTGGTCTCCGCCAGCTGGTCCGCGTCCATCTCACCGAGGCCCTTGTACCGCTGGATCGGCTCCTGGTACTTCTTGCCCGTCTTCTCGAGCTTCTTCAACACCGTCTGCAGCTCCTGTTCGGAGTACGTGTACAGCGTGTCGTTCGGCTTGCCGCGGTTCACCACGACGACCCGGTGCAGCGGCGGCACGGCGGCGAAGACCCGGCCCTGCTCGATCATCGGCCGCATGTACCGGAAGAACAGCGTCAGCAGCAGCGTGCGGATGTGGGCGCCGTCGACGTCGGCGTCGGACATGATGATGATCTTGCCGTAGCGGGCCTGGTCGATGTCGAACGTCCGACCCGAACCGGCACCGATGACCTGGATGATCGACGCGCACTCGACGTTCGAGAGCATGTCCGACACGGACGCCTTCTGCACGTTGAGGATCTTGCCGCGGATCGGCAGCAGCGCCTGGTACTCGCTGTTGCGCGCGAGCTTCGCGGTGCCCAGGGCCGAGTCGCCCTCGACGATGAAGAGCTCGGTGCCCTCGGTCTCCTGCGAGCGGCAGTCGGCGAGCTTCGTCGGCAGCGAGGAGTTCTCGAGCGCGTTCTTGCGCCGCTGGGTCTCCTTGTGTGCCCGCGCCGAGATGCGGGTCTTCATCTCCGACACGACCTTCTCGAGCAGGGCGGCCGACTGCGCCTTCTCGGTGCGCTGCGTCGAGGTCAGGATCTCGGTGATGCGCTTCGACACCACCTGGTCGACGATCTTGCGGACCGCCGGGGTGCCGAGGATCTCCTTCGTCTGCCCCTCGAACTGCGGCTCGGGCAACCGCACGGTCAGCACGGCGGTCATGCCGGCGAGGACGTCGTCCTTGTCGAGCTTGTCCTGCCCGACCTTGAGCTTGCGGGCGTTCGCCTCGACCTGGGCGCGGACGGCCTTCACGACACCGGACTCGAACCCGGCCTGGTGGGTGCCCCCCTTCGGCGTCGCGATGATGTTGACGAAGCTGCGGAACACGGTTTCGTAGCCACTGCCCCAGCGGAGTGCCAGGTCGACCTCGCACTCGCGCTCGACCGAGGTGGAGACCATGTGGCCCTTGTCGTCGAGCATCGGCACGGTCTCGGTGAAGGTCCCGGTGCCCTGCACACGCCAGACGTCGGTCAGGGGGCTGTCGACGGCGAGGTGCTCGACGAACTCGCCGATCCCGCCCTCGTACCGGAACCGCTCGACCACCGGGCCGGCAGCCACGCTGGTGCCCGTCGCCTCGGCACGGGCGGCAGCGGCGTCGATCGACGCAGCGCGCTCGTCGGTGATGGTGATGCCGAGCCCGGGCACGAGGAACGCAGTCTGGCGTGCACGGGTGACCAGGTCGTCGGTGCTGAACCGGGCGTCGGCGGTGAAGATCTGGCGGTCCGCCCAGTACCGGATCCGGGAACCGGTGACGCCCTTCTTGACCTTGCCCACCACACGCAGTTCACTGCCCGACGTGAAGGGCGCGAACGGGGCGTCCGGGCCGATGCCCTTGCTGTCGTCGAAGATGCCGGGCTCACCACGGTGGAACGACATGGCGTAGGTCTTGCCGCCACGGTCGACCTCGACGTCGAGACGCTCCGACAGGGCGTTCACGACCGAGGCCCCGACGCCGTGCAGCCCGCCCGAGGCCGCGTACGACCCGGAGCCGAACTTGCCACCGGCGTGCAGCTTGGTGAACACGACCTCGACCCCGGTCAGGCCGGTCTTCGGTTCGACGTCGACGGGGATGCCGCGGGCGGTGTCGCGGACCTCGACCGAGCCGTCGGCGTGCAGCACGACGCCGATCTCATCACCGTGTCCCGCGAGGGCTTCGTCCACCGAGTTGTCGATGATCTCCCACAGGCAGTGCATGAGGCCGCGGGAGTCCGTCGACCCGATGTACATGCCCGGCCGCTTCCGGACCGCCTCGAGCCCTTCGAGGACGGAGAGATGGCGTGCGGAGTAGTCGGAGCTCACCGTCGGAGTTTACCGAGCGGCACCGACAGCACCGTGTGGACACTCGCACTGGGGCCATCCGATCCGCGCTGAGCGAAACAGGCCGCGACAATGCGTCGCTCCCAGGCATCACGTGTTGAAATGGTGCAACCACCCGGCACCACCTGCGATCCGTGAGGAGCACAGCAATGACCCAGACCGTGCAGGACCCCTCCATCGACGAAGTCAGCAACCACCAGCTGACCGCCGCCGACCGTTGCGACAGCTGCGGGGCGCAGGCCTACATCCGAGCCACCATGTCGAGCGGCGAGCTCTACTTCTGCGCCCACCACGGCGCCGAGTTCAAGGACAAGCTCGCGGCGACCGCCATCGAGTGGCACGACGAGAGCAGCCGACTCTACGAGTCGAAGTAGTCGCGACCGGCAGACGGACAGGAGGCGCGGTGCCAGCTGGCACCGCGCCTCCTGTCTGTCTGCAGCCTGGTTCAGAACGCGCGGAGACGACGAAGGCCGGGCCCCCTCGGGACCCGGCCTTCTTCGTCGTGCGTCAGGCGATGCGCTTGAACGCCTTGTCGACGTAGCGGTCGACCGTGGCGCGCGCTTCGCGTGCGTAGCGGTCGATGGTCGCCGTGCGCTCGGCGTCCGGCGCGTACTCACGGCCGAGGCGCGCGGTTGCTGCGGCGAGGACACCGTCGGTCAGCTGCGGGTTGAGCGGCAGGACCGGACCCTGGGTGTGCGTGCCGAAGGAGTTCCCGACGATCGCGCCCTCGACCGGGGAGCCGGCCTGGTTGCCGCCGCCGGAGACGACGTCGGCGAAGGGGGTGACCCCGGCTGCGAGCTCGATGCGGGTGGCGTGGTCCTCGAAGCCGGCGAGACGCTTCGGTGCTCCGGGGAGCAGCGGGTACCGGGTCTCGAGGACGAAGTAGTTCACGCGGCGCTCGGCGCCGCGGACTGCTCGCGCGTCGAACACGCCGAAGCCCGCGACCGGCGCGCCCTCGGTCGGTACGACCTCGTTCGTCGCGAGGTCGAACCCACCGCCGACGGCGAGCACCGGCACACCATCGGTCGCGAACGCGCGGAGCGCCCCGCCGATGCGTGTGACGTCGTCGCCCAGGGAGCGCATCGCGCTGAGCGGACCGTTGCCGATCACGACGACGTCCGCCGTGGTCGGCAGGTCGTCACCGGGCGCGTACTCGAGGACCTGGGTCTCGATGTCCGCGGCGGCCGCACGTCGGACCAGCGCCGCGACGTTGCCGCGGTCGCCCGAGACACCCATCTGCCGGGGGTAGACGTGCAGGATGGTCAGCCGGTCGGCCGTCATGCGGTCTTCTCCATGTCCGGGTGGCCGAGGGCCTTGCGGGCGATCATCATGATCTCGTAGTTGACGATGAAGTTCTTCGTCCCGCGGGTCGTCGAACCGAGCTGCTCCATGTGCTTGATGGCAGCCTCGACGTCGGGCTCGACCCGGCCGATGCGGACACCGGCATGCTCGAGCGCGATCGCGATCTGCCACGCCTTGTCGCCCGAGACGACGTCCACGTGGTCGAGCTTCGAGAAGTCGATGTCGTAGATCCAGGAGATGTCGGGCGTGCCCTCGTCGATCGCCATGAGGACCTGCTCGGGCTGGTCCGGCAGGGCGTCGAGGTTGAGCTGCAGGCTCGCGGCGTTCTTGAACATCGTGAACTCGGCGGACTCGCCCGCGATGGGGAGCCGCTCGCCACGGCCGTAGGCCGGCTTCATCGTGCCGAAGGCCTTCGTCACGGCGTCGGCGCGGAACTGCGCACCGAGGGCCGCACTCGCCGTCGCGGTGGCCGCGGCGGCGTCGACCGCGTAGTGCAGGCCGCGGGCGGGCAGACGGACCGGGATCTCGGCACCGTCGAAGCGGATCGTCGCGCCGTCGCCCGTGTGGGCCACGACCTCGGCGTCGGCGGTGTGCTGGGCACGGTCACCCGCGTCGAACGAGTCGGCGTTCTGCAGGCCGTTCGGCGCTGCGGCGATGACCTCGTCGCTCGCACCGAACCGCAGGACGCGCTGCCCCGGGGTGCCGCTGTAGCCGTCGAGGAACTGGTCGTCGTGGTTCGTGATGACGTTCGCCGTCGACAGTGCAGCGGTGTCGAGCATCATCGTCGCCACACGCTCGGTCTCGAAGAACCGGTACAGCTGGTCGACCTGCACGTTGAGCATCGTCACCGTCGAGGGCGACAGGATGCCGGCGAGCTCCACCGCGAAGGCCTCGTCGACCTCGAGGATGCCGATGTCCGCCTTGAGACGTCCGGTCAGCGAGACCTCGGACAGCAGGGCCGACGCGATGCCCTGCGGCAGGTTCGCGCCCGACGGGTTCGTGAAGACACGGAGCCCGTGGGCCCGGACGATGTCGGAGATCATGTGCGTCGTCGTCGACTTGCCGTTCGAACCGAGCACGAAGACGACGCCGTTCGGGAACTGCTTCGTCACGTGCTGCAGGAAGTCCGGCACGAGCTTCAGGACGATGAACCCCGGGTAGGCGGATCCACCGCCCCGCGCACGGGCGAGGGCACGGAGGATCCGCCCGATCAGGATCGGGATGAAGAAGCGCATGCCGGCTTACTCGAGGTAGTCGCGCAGCGACTGCGACCGCGACGGGTGGCGGAGCTTCGCCATCGTCTTGGACTCGATCTGACGGATGCGCTCGCGCGTCACGCCGAACGTGTCACCGATCTGGTCGAGGGTCTTCGGCTGGCCGTCGCCCAGGCCGAAGCGCATGCGGATGACGCCCGCCTCACGCTCGGACAGGGAGTCGAGCAGGCTCTCGAGCTGCTTCTGCAGCATCGTGAAGCCCACCGCGTCGGCCGGCACGACCGCCTCGGTGTCCTCGATGAGGTCACCGAACTCGGAGTCGCCGTCCTCACCCAGGGGCGTGTGCAGCGAGATCGGCTCGCGACCGTACTTCTGCACCTCGACGACCTTCTCCGGGGTCATGTCGAGCTCGCGTGCGAGCTCTTCCGGAGTGGGTTCGCGACCGAGGTCCTGCAGCATCTGGCGCTGCACGCGGGCGAGCTTGTTGATGACCTCGACCATGTGCACCGGGATGCGGATGGTGCGGGCCTGGTCGGCCATGGCGCGGGTGATGGCCTGACGGATCCACCAGGTCGCGTAGGTCGAGAACTTGAAGCCCTTGGTGTAGTCGAACTTCTCGACCGCACGGATCAGGCCCAGGTTGCCTTCCTGGATGAGGTCCAGGAACTGCATGCCGCGACCGGTGTAGCGCTTGGCCAGCGAGACGACCAGACGGAGGTTCGCGCCGAGCAGGTGCGACTTCGCACGCTGACCGTCACGGGCGACCCAGCGCAGCTCACGCTCGGCGGGCTTCGACAGCCCCGTCGAGTGCTGCAGCTTGTCCTCGGCGAACAGGCCGGCCTCGATGCGCATCGCGAGCTCGACCTCCTGCTCGGCGTTGAGCAGGGCGACCTTGCCGATCTGCTTGAGGTAGTCCTTCACCGGGTCGGCGGTGGCACCCGTGATGGTCGTGGAGTAGACCGGTGCCTCGTCGTCGTCGGTCTGCGAGATGACGAGCGCACCGGCGGCGACCGCGGCAGCGGCGTCCGGCTTGGCCGTCTTGTCGTCGGTGTCGTCGGCCTCGTCGGTCGGCTCCTCGACCGGCTCGTCCGAGGCGATGGCCTCGTCGACGGCGTCGGTCTTCTTCGCCTTGGGTGCTGCCTTCTTGGCAGGCGCCTTCTTGGCAGGGGCCTTCGTGGCGGGGGCCTTCGTGGCGCGCTTCTTCGGCGCTGCGGTGCCCTCGGTGGCGGTGGCGTCCTCTGCCACAGCGCCCTCGGGCTCGGTGTCCTTCGTGGGATCGATCGTCGTGCTCCGGGCAGCCATGCGATCACCTCTCTCGTCGTGCCACGTTCGTGGGGTCGTGGCTTCCCTCGCCGCCCAGGTCCCGCGCCGCAGTCCCCCGCGTCGTACGAGTCCTACCGTTCCGGGCAGCACTAGGACCCATGTCAAGTCCCCCGAGTTCACCGGCGCACCGAAGTGCTCCGACAGACAGGGGTCCCGAACGGGTCCGTGATCATTATTGCACGTGCCGCCTCCGCAGGCGTGCAACGAGTGCAACCCAGAGTGGTCCGACGCGTATTCCCTCTTCCGAGTGCAGCACCCGACGGGTCCGGCGGCGGGCGTGCAGGAGCATTCCGACGCCGAACCCGACCACGACGTACTGCACCGTGAGGGCGATCCGGAAGTTCTCCCAGGCGAACACCGTGGTGCCCGATGCCCGCGCCGCCACGTCGAGGACGACGCCGATCAGGTACATCATCACGAACGCCGCGAGGAACCCACCGACGTTCACCACACCGTTCGCCGAGCCGAGCGAGCCGACCGGGTTGAAGGTCCGGGCGAAGTCGAAGCCGATGAGCGAACCGGGTCCGCCGATGCCCATCGCGACGACGAGCAGCACGAGCAGCCAGGTCGGCGGGTGCCCGGGCCAGAGCAGGATCGCCGTCCAGAGCACCGCGAGCAGCACGACCACGCCGAGCACCAGGTTCGACCGGCGCATCGGGAACCGTGCGCAGAGCACGCCGAGCACCGGGCCGGCGACGAACCCGACCACCACGATGATCGTGAGGAAGCCCGCCGCCTCGCCCGGGGAGTACCCGAGTCCCCGGAGCATCGGGACGCCCCACAGCAGCGAGAACACCGTGCCCGAGGACTGCGTGACGTAGTGCGACCAGAACCCGAGCTGTGTGCCGGGGCGCCGGAGCGCGTGCCCGAAGGTGCTGAACGCGGCACCCCACGAGTGCGGCAGCGGGATCGTGTCGGTCCGCACCGGCACCGGACCGTTCCGGACGAACACGGCGGCGAGCACCAGACCGACCGCGCTGGCCGCGGCAGCGACGCCGAACGCCGGGGTCCACCCCACCGAGTGCAGGAGCACCGCGAACGGGAACGCCGACAGGACCTGGCCGATCTGCCCGAGGTTGCCCGTCCACTGCGAGATCTGCGGCAGGATCCGACCGCTGAACCACATCGGCACCAGGCGGATCACCGAGATGAAGGTCATCGCGTCGCCGGCCCCGACGAGCACCCGCCCCGCGATGGCCGGCCCGATCGAGGGCGACACCGCGACGATCGCCTGTCCGACGACCAGCAGTGCGGCACCGAGGAGCACCAGCCGACGCGGTCCGACGCGGTCGAGCGCGATCCCCACCGGGATCTGCAGCCCCGCGTAGACGGCGATCTGCACCACGGCGAGCGTCGACAGGACGGCCGCCGAGACGGCGAACCGGTCCTGCGCGTCGACGCCGGACACTCCGAGCGAGGACCGTTGCACGACGGCGAGGACGTACGCGAGGACCGCGACGCCCCAGATCAGGAAGGCACGACGGGAGTTCACCGGACCAGGCTACCGACGCGTTCCCACGTCGATACGCGACAGCCGTCGCGAACGCGGGTCACGTCGTGCAGGTGACGACGGAACGGCCTGGAGGCGCGGTGCGGGCCCGCACCGCGCCTCCAGGCCGTCCTGTCGGAGCGTCCGGATCCGACGCGACGGTCAGTCGGTCGCGTCGCCCTGGGTGCGCCGGTCGGCCAGGAAGCGCTCGAGCTCGGCGGCGATCGCGTCGGCGGTCGGCACCTTGCCGTCGACGCCGGTGAGCGGCGACGCGACGGGGTTGCCCTCCATGTAGGTGTCGTGCCGTTCCTCGAGCACGGAGACCAGGCGCTGCAGCTCGGCGTTGCCGGCCACCTGCTCCTCGACGCGCGTCAGGAACTCGCGACCCGACTCGCGCAGGGCGTCCGTCGGGAAGATCAGTCCGGTCGCGGCGGCGATGCCGGAGAGCGCTGCGACGGCGGCGTCCGGGAATTCGGTGTCTGACAGGTAGTGCGGCACGAGCAGCACGAGCCCCGTCACCTGCGCACCCGTCTCGGCGAGGCGGTGCTCGACCAGGTGCAGGACGTTCGCCGGTGCCTGGGTCTCGGGCTTCCAGACGCTCATCTGCTCGACGAGGTCGGCCCGGGTGCCCGAGACGGTGAGGCTGATCGGACGGGTGTGCGGGACCGGCATCGGGATCGACTGCACCCAGGTGGTGTCGGCGACCTGCAGGTCGGCGGCGAGCCCGGTGACGGCGCGGACGAAGCGGTTCCACTGGAAGTCCGGCTCGTAGCCCGACAGGAACAGGAACGGCTGGCCGATCTCGTCGCGCACCAGGTGCAGTGCAAGACGGGGCGGTTCGACGGCGCTGATGTGGTCGTGCTCGAAGGTGATGACCGGACGACGGGCACGCCAGTCGAGCAGCACGTCGGGGTCGAACTCGGCGACGAGCTCGGTGTCGAGGTCCTCGAGGATCGAGTTCGTCACCTGTGCGACGGCGGAACCGGCATCGGCGAACCCGGTCAGCCCGGCGACCAGGTGCAACCCCGCCGGGACGGTCGGGGCGTCCGCGTCGAACGTGTAGAGCTCCTCAGGGTGGTTCACCGTCCCCATGCTAGGCGGGGCCCCCGACGACCCCGGTGCGCGACGACGACGCCGACAGCGAACAGGCCGTCGGTAGGGTTGGGGCATGGTCCGACCGACGCTCTCCACCACCAGTTCACCCCCCGAGACCACCACCGCCGACGTCCTCGTCGTCGGGGTCCGTCCGGGATCCTCCGGCGACGCGGACAGTGCCGCTTCCCTCGCGCCCAGCGCCCTGGGAGCGGTCGACGCCCTCGCCGACCTCGACCTCGCCGCGATCGGGGTCACCGGCGCGAAGGACCAGCTCGTCCGGCTCCCCGCCTCCGGTGTCGGGGCGAAGTCGGTCGCGCTGATCGGCCTCGGCTCCGCCACGGGCGCCGCCGCGACCCGTGCAGCCGCCGGCAGCGCGGTCCGACAGCTCCCCCGCGTCGACTCGATCACGCTGGCACTGCCCACCGACTCCGCCGAGCTCGTCGAAGCCGCCCTCGAGGGCGCGGCGCTCGGCGCGTACGCCTTCACGCGCCACAAGGGCACCGGCACCAAGGCCCCGGCCCGTGGCGACCAGCGCATCGAGGTCGTCGCCCCCGCCGACGTCGCCGCCGACGCAGCGGTGCGCCCGGCGATCGTCGCCGACGCCGCGTCGCTCGTGCGCGACCTGGTGAACACCGCCGCCGGTGACCTCGGGCCGCAGGACGTCGCCGACGTCGCGACCGGGTTCGCATCGGACCTGCCGCTCACGGTCGAGGTCCTCGACGAGCAGGCGCTCGAGGAGCAGGGCTTCGGCGGCATCCTCGGCGTCGGCCGCGGTTCCGCCCGGCCCCCGCGTCTCGTCGTCGTCCGGTACGCACCGGAGTCCGCGACGAAGCACCTCGCCCTGGTCGGCAAGGGCATCACCTTCGACTCGGGCGGCCTCTCGCTCAAGCCCGCGGCGTCGATGCTCGGGATGAAGACCGACATGACCGGTGCCGCCACGGTGCTCGCCGCGACCGTCGCCGCCGCCCGCCTGGGCCTCGACGTGCGGGTGACCGCATGGCTCGCCCTCGCCGAGAACATGCCCTCCGGCACCGCGACCCGCCCGGGCGACGTCCTGACGCTCAAGAACGGCACCACGGTCGAGGTCACCAACACCGACGCCGAGGGGCGCCTGGTGCTCGGCGACGGGATGGCCGCCGCATCGCTCGAGCAGCCCGACGCGCTCGTCGACGTCGCCACGCTGACCGGTGCCCAGGTCGTCGCGCTCGGCGACCGCACGACCGGCCTGATGGGCAGCGACGACCTCGTCGCGAAGGTCCGCGCCGTCGCCGAGGGCGTCGCGGAGCCGATCTGGCCGATGCCGCTGCCCGAGGAGCTCGAGGCCCGGCTGACCAGCGACGTCGCCGACATCGTCAACGCCACGGTCGGCAACCCCGCCGGCGGCATGCTGCTCGCGGGCAAGTTCCTCGAGCGCTTCGCGGGCGAGGGTGTCCCCTGGGCGCACCTCGACATCGCGGGTCCGTCGGAGAACAAGGGCGGCGGGTACGCCTGGTTGGGCAAGGGGGCGACGGGTGTGATGGTCAGGACGCTCATCGCTCTCGCAGAAGACCTCCAGTCCGAGTAGTAGGTTTGGTACCGGTGGGAACGGCGCACTGACGCGCCTCCCACCGGTACTGCACGGGACGGGACCGGAACCACGCGGTCCGACCGTCGGACGCCGCCCTCCGCGGTGTCCACGTAGGGCCCGATCGGCCCGACACGCACGAGGGAGTTGCACCAGGTGACGGAACAGACTTACGACGTCGTTGTCCTCGGTGGCGGGAGTGGTGGGTACGCCGCTGCGCTCCGGGCCGCCGAACTCGGCATGAGCGTCGCGCTCATCGAGGGCGACAAGCTCGGAGGGACGTGCCTGCACCGCGGCTGCATCCCGACGAAGGCACTGCTGCACGCGGCCGAGGTCGCCGACGCGACGCGCGACGCCGAGAAGTACGGCGTGGTCGCGGAGTTCGCCGGTGTCGACGTGCCCAAGGTCATCGACTACCAGCAGGGCATCATCAACTCCAAGTACAAGGGCCTGCAGGGTCTGATCAAGGCCCGCGGCATCACCGTGGTCGAGGGCTGGGGCCGTCTGACCTCGCAGAACACCGTGCAGGTCGGCGACCAGACCGTCACCGGCAAGAACATCGTGCTCGCGACCGGCTCCTACTCGAAGTCCCTGCCGGGGCTCGAGATCGGCGGACGCGTGATCACCTCCGAGACCGCGCTCCGCATGGACTACGTCCCGAACAAGGTCGTCATCCTCGGCGGCGGCGTCATCGGCGTCGAGTTCGCCAGCGTCTGGAAGTCCTTCGGCGCCGAGGTCACCATCGTCGAGGGCCTGCCGCACCTGGTCCCCGCCGAGGATGAGTCGATGTCGAAGCAGCTCGAGCGTGCGTTCCGCAAGCGCGGCATCGAGTTCTCGCTCGGTGTCCGGTTCCAGGGCGTCGAGCAGCACGAGAACGGCGTCGTCGTCACGCTGGAGGACGGCAAGACCTTCGACGGTGACGTCCTGCTCGTCGCCGTCGGCCGTGGCCCGGTCACGCAGAACGTCGGCTACGATGAGGTCGGCGTGACGATGGACCGCGGGTTCGTCACCACGAACGAGCGTCTCGCCACGAACATCCCCAACGTCTACGCCGTCGGCGACATCGTCCCCGGCCTGCAGCTCGCGCACCGCGGCTTCCAGCAGGGCATCTTCGTCGCCGAGGAGATCGCCGGCCTCAACCCGGTGGTCATCGAGGACAAGAACATCCCGAAGATCACCTACTCCGACCCCGAGGTCGCGTCGGTCGGACTCTCGCAGGCCAAGGCCGAGGAGCAGTACGGCGCCGACAAGGTCGACTCGTACGAGTACAACCTGGCCGGCAACGGCAAGAGCCACATCATCGGGACCTCCGGCTCGGTCAAGGTCGTGCGCGTCGTGGACGGCCCCGTCGTCGGTGTCAGCATGATCGGCGCCCGCGTCGGTGAGCTCATCGGTGAAGCCCAGCTCGCCGTCAACTGGGAGGCCTACCCCGAGGACATCGCTCCCCTGGTGCACGGCCACCCGACCCAGAACGAAGCCCTCGGCGAGGCGTTCCTGCACCTCGCGGGCAAGCCGCTGCACGCGCTGTGACCGGCACCGGCAAGCGCACTGTGACAATGACATCAACAACCACTGCAATCCCCCGCGAAGAGGAGTCCACCCGATGAGCGAATCCGTCAACCTCCCGGCGCTCGGCGAGAGCGTCACCGAGGGCACGGTGACCCGATGGCTGAAGAACGTCGGTGACCGGGTCGAGGTCGACGAGCCGCTGCTCGAGGTCTCGACCGACAAGGTCGACACCGAGATCCCGTCGCCGATCGCCGGCGTCGTCGAGGAGATCCTCGTGCCAGAGGACGAGACCGTCGAGGTCGGCACCGCCCTGGTGAAGATCGGTGACGGCTCCGGTTCGTCCGACGGCGGTTCGGACTCGTCCGACTCCGACGACGCCAACGCCGCCGCTGCCGAAGCCGAAGAGCCCGAGGCCGCTCCGAGCACCGAGCAGGAGGCCGAGACCCCCGCTCCGGAGCCCACCGAGCCCGAGCCCGCCCCCGCCGGTCAGACGCAGCCCGCTGCCCCGCAGGCACCGTCTGCGCCGCCCGCCGCAGCGCCGGTCCCGGCCGCCGCACCCGTCCCGCCGCCCGCAGCCGCTCCGCCGGCAGCCGTTCCGGCCCAGGCCGCTCCGGCAGCAGCTCCGGCGTCCGCGCCGAGCACCACGGCCGCCGCCGCGGTCCCGAACCCCACGCAGGACGGCGCAGCCTCCGGCTACGTCACCCCGCTGGTGCGCAAGCTCGCCAACGAGCAGGGCGTCGACCTGTCCACGGTCACCGGTTCCGGTGTCGGGGGGCGCATCCGCAAGGAGGACGTCCTCGCCGCCGCCGAGAAGGCCCCGGCCGCCCCGGCTGCAGCAGCACCCGCTGCCGCGTCCGGCCCGTTCGTCGCCGAGGTGTCGCCGTTGCGCGGCACCCGCGAGAAGATGACGCGGCTGCGCAAGGTCGTCGCCGAGCGTGCCGTGCAGTCGATGACCTCGACCGCACAGCTCACGAGCGTCGTCGAGGTCGACGTCACGAAGGTGGCGCAGTTCCGCGACGCCCACAAGGCGGAGTTCCTCGAGAAGACCGGCTCGAAGCTCTCCTTCATGCCGTTCTTCGCCCTCGCGGCGTCCGAGGCGCTGAAGGCCCACCCGAAGATCAACTCCACGGTCGAGGGCGACGAGATCGTCTACCCGGAGACCGAGAACGTCTCCATCGCGGTGGACACCGAGCGCGGCCTGCTGACCCCGGTCATCAAGGACGCGGCCTCGCTGGACCTGGCGCAGTTCTCGAAGTCCATCGCGGACCTCGCCGAGCGCACCCGGAACAACCAGCTCAAGCCCGACGAGCTCGCCGGCGGCACGTTCACGCTGACCAACACCGGTTCGCGCGGCGCGCTGTTCGACACCCCTGTGGTGTTCCTGCCGCAGTCGGCGATCCTCGGCACCGGCATCGTCACGAAGCGTCCGGCGGTCGTGAAGGTCGACGGCCAGGAGGCCATCGCCATCCGCTCGTTCGTCTACCTGGCGCTGTCGTACGACCACCGGATCATCGACGGTGCGGATGCCTCGCGGTACCTCGTCGCGGTGAAGAACCGTCTCGAAGAGGGCAACTTCGCCCCGAACCTCGGGTACTGATCCCAGCAGCACGGCCGACGGCCCCGGTTCCCCTCGTGGGAGCCGGGGCCGTTCCCGTTCCGGGGGTTCGGCGGCACCAGCCGCGTCACCCGCCCCCGAGCAGGGTCAGGGCGGCGACCACCGACCCGACGGCGACTCCCACGAGCACGCGGCGGAGCGGGAGTCGTCGATCGGTTCCGAGCGGGACGCCGTGTTCGACCACGTCGCGGAGGCGCTCGAGCAGCCCGTCCTGCCGAATCGCCGTCGGCGACTCGGCGAAGACGAGGTCGCTCGGCACCGGCGTCCACCGGAACGGGCGGGGTGCTGCACTTGCGCGGACCAGCTCGAGAGCCGACCGCGCGGTTCGGTCGTCGCCGTCGAGGGCGTCCTGCAGCGCGTCGTGCACCGGTCGCTGTGCGGGATCGGCCGGGTCGACGCGGTCCCAGACCGTCCGGGCTGCGAGGACGAGGGTCCGGGTGGCGTCCGTCGAGTGCGCGGTGCGCGTCGGGCTCGTCGCGTTCGTCGGGCTCGTCGCGTTCGTCGGGCTCGTCGCGTTCATCGGGCTCGTCGCGTTCATCGGGCTCGTCGCGTTCATCGGGCGGTCGCAGAGCACGACGGCGCCCGAGTCGTCGACCAGGACGTCGTCGATGCCGGCGGAACCGAGCAGGACGGCGCCGTCGTGCACGGCGACGAGGAGTTCCAGGAGCGGCACCGACAGCGTGACCGCGACGCCGGTGGTCGGCGTGCCGAGCCGATCGAGCGCCGCCACGAGCGGCGTGCCGGTCGGCCGGTCGAGGTCGACCCCGAGACACCCCGTCCGGGTCCTGCCGACTGCGGCCACCGGGACGAGGTGCCGCTCGGCGGCAGCGGAGCGGTCGGCGACCCAGGTGAGCACGTCGGTGTCGTCACCGGTCGCGATCCAGCGATCCGGGTGGTGGTCGGTCATCGTCTCCATGGTGACCAGCGTGGCGGGGGTGTGGTGGGCCTCCAGGCTGTGCGGCACCACCTGTGGACAAGACGTGTTCGCACACAGCCGGACATGCGGCGGTCTCCCCCGGCGCACGGAGGCCGTATCCTGTTCCCATGGCACGCAGCTCTTCCACAGACAAGAAGGCGAAGGAGCCGGGGCGTCTCAAGCAGATGTTCCAGGTCTTCCAGATGACCCGCAAGGCCGACCCGTCGTCGGTCTGGTGGTTCGCCCTCGCCTTCGTCGTTCCGGTCGTCCTCGGTGTCCTGCTGGCGCTGCTCCTGCCGGGGCAGAACTGGCTCGCGGTCGTCCTGTGGATCGTCGCCGGTGTGCTGCTCGGTGTGCTGCTCTTCCTCATCGTGCTCACCCGTCTCGCTGAACGTGCCGCCTACTCGCAGATCGAAGGCCAGCCCGGTGCCGTCGGCGCCGTGCTGTCGAACTCGCTCCGTCGGCAGTGGCGCTCGAGCGAGATGCCGGTCGCGGTGCACGGTCGCTCACAGTCCGCGGTCTACCGCGCGGTCGGTCGCCCGGGTGTCGTGCTGATCACCGAGGGCCAGCGCGGCAACCTCAGCCGTCAGCTCGACGAGGAGCGCCGCAAGGTCCAGCGCATCGTGCCGAACGTCGCCGTGCACGTGCTGCACGTCGGTGATGGCACCGGCGAGAGCCTGACGCTGCACAAGCTGCCCCGTGCCATGAACAAGCTCAAGAAGTCGCTCAACCGCAACGAGGTCCTGGCGGTCGCGAACCGTCTCGACTCGCTGACGCAGAGCCCCGCGGCCTCGATCCCGAAGGGCATGGACCCGATGCGTGCCCGTGCCGGACGTCCGCGCTGACCCAGCCGCAACACACGAAGACGCCCCCGACCGATCCTGGTCGGGGGCGTCTTCGTGTGGACGTGGGGTGACGGCGGGTGCGGGCTGCGGCGTTCGCGCGGGTCCGGGCGGGTCCGCACGGGTCCGCACGGGTCCGCACGGTGCGACCTTCGCTGAACCGTGCGAGGTTGCCAGCTCAGTGCGGGTCTCCGGCGGCGCACGGAGCAGGGAAGCTCACGTCAGATGAGCAACCTCGCACGGTGCGAGGTCCGGCGGTGGAGGCCCGGCGCGCAACCTCGCACCGTGCGAAGGCCGGCGTACAAACTCGCACCGTGCGAGGGCGTGCGGTGGAGGCCCGGCGCAATCTCGCATCGTGCGAGGTTGCCTACTCGGTGCGAGGGGACGGGTCGCGCACGGAGTAGGCAGCCTCGCACCGGACGATCGACCTCGCACCGTGCGGACAGCCACGGCCCTCGCGCCGCACGCCCGCGGCACCCACGGCACCCGCGGCACCCGCGGCACCCGCGGCACCCGCGATCAGCGTCGGACGAGCACCGTCCCGGCGATGCGGTCGTGCGCTCCGCGGCTGTCACGGTCGATGATGAGCGCCGGCACCACCAGGCAGAGCAGCACGGTCCGGACGACGGGCCGCCACACCCCGACGTAGCCCCCACGCATCGGGACGACCCGCAGGCCGACGCAGATGTGCCCGAACGACCCGGACAGCAGGCAGATGAACAGGATCTGCAGGACGGCGAAGATCGCGAGCTGGATCCAGGTGTGTGCGATGTCGCCCGACCCGTTCACCGGTGACCACACGCCGGTGACGTAGGCGACGAGGTCAGCCAGGGCGCCGTCGATCAGGAGCGCCACGACGCGGCGGCCGATGCGCCCGACGCTGCGGGGCCCCTCCTCCGGCAGCCCGAGGTCCTTGCCCGGCCACCCGTCCGGGTGCTCGGAGGGCGCGGACGGACTGGAGGTGCTGCGGGCCATGGTCCCCAGCGTAGGCGACCACCTGGGCGTAACACGCCCGAAACAAACCAGTCATGTCCGGGAAACCCCGTGTCAATAGCCTCGTCGGAGGGTGCCTTGACCGGTGCCTCCGACATCACCCAACCCATTGGAGATCGGCCCCATGTTCAGCGATTCCTCCGAGGTCCTGGCCTTCATCAAGGACACCGACGTCAAGTTCCTCGACATCCGCTTCACGGACCTGCCCGGTGTGCAGCAGCACTTCAACATCCCGGCATCCACCGTCGACGAGGACTTCTTCTCGGTCGGCCAGCTGTTCGACGGCTCCTCCATCCGCGGCTTCGCGTCGATCCACGAGTCCGACATGCAGCTGATCCCCGATGTCACCACGGCGTACGTCGACCAGTTCCGCGCCGAGCGCACGCTCATCATGATCTTCGACATCTACAACCCGCGGAACGGCGAGATCTACGGCCGCGACCCGCGCCAGGTGGCGAAGAAGGCCGAGAAGTACCTCGCGTCGACGGGCATCGCGGACACCGCGTTCTTCGCCCCCGAGGCCGAGTTCTACATCTTCGACGACGTCCGCTACTCGGTCACGCAGAACGAGTCGTTCTACGCGGTCGACTCCGAAGAGGGCGCCTGGAACACCGGTCGTGACGAAGAGGGCGGCAACCTCGCCAACAAGACCCCCTACAAGGGCGGCTACTTCCCCGTGTCGCCGGTCGACAAGACCGCCGACCTGCGCGACGACATCACCCTCAAGCTGATCGATGCGGGCTTCGAGCTCGAGCGTTCGCACCACGAGGTGGGCACCGGCGGTCAGCAGGAGATCAACTACAAGTTCGACACGATGGTCCACGCCGCGGACGACATCCTGAAGTTCAAGTACATCGTCAAGAACACGGCCGACCAGTGGGGCAAGGTCGCCACGTTCATGCCGAAGCCGCTCTTCGGCGACAACGGTTCGGGCATGCACACCCACCAGTCGCTCTGGTCGGACGGCAAGCCGCTGTTCTACGACGAGAACGGCTACGGCGGTCTGTCGGACCTCGCCCGCTGGTACATCGGCGGCATCCTGAAGCACGCCCCGGCGCTGCTCGCCTTCACCAACCCGTCGATCAACTCGTACCACCGTCTGGTCAAGGGCTTCGAGGCCCCGGTCAACCTGGTCTACTCGGCCGGCAACCGCTCGGCAGCGATCCGCATCCCGATCACGGGCACGAACCCGAAGGCCAAGCGCATCGAGTTCCGTGCGCCCGACGCCTCCGGCAACCCGTACCTCGCCTTCGCCGCGCAGCTGATGGCGGGCCTCGATGGCATCCAGAACCGCATCGAGCCGCACGAGCCGGTCGACAAGGACCTGTACGAGCTCCCGCCGGAAGAGGCAAAGGGCATCCCCCAGGTCCCCGGGTCCCTCGACGAAGCGCTCGACGCGCTCGAGGCCGACCACGAGTTCCTCACGAAGGGCAACGTCTTCACCGAGGACCTCATCCAGACCTGGATCGACTACAAGCGTGAGAACGAGATCCTCCCGCTGGCCCAGCGCCCGCACCCGTTCGAGTACGAGCTGTACTTCGGCGTCTGAGTCTCGCTGACACAGGAAGGGCCCCGCACCGTCAGGTGCGGGGCCCTTCCTCTGTGCCGCGACAGCGACGGTGTGCCGCGAACCATCCGCAGGAATGTGTCGCTTCGGCGCGGGGTGCGGACGCGACCGCCTGGAGGCCCGGTGCCGGTCCGGCGGGCGGGCACCGGGCCTCCAGGCTGGTCGCGATGCACGTTCCTTCCCATCGCAGCCGGACTGGGAAGCGGAATCGGGCGTCCCTGGAGGAAACTTCCGACCATGGACGCCCGGACAGACCTGGCAGCCTCGGGCGCACGGGAACGGGGCCCGAGCCGCCCGGCACGGACCCCGTCTCGCGAACGGTGACTAGCGGCTCGTGGCCAACGCGTCGTTCGTCCCCGCTGCGACGCTCACGGGTGCACCCGTGACCGGCGTGGGACGTCCCAGGGAACGGACGGTCCACCCCGCTTTGACCCAGTCGGCGACCGGGAGGCAGTTGCGCGCGTCGATGACGACGCGGCGGCCGACGAGGTCACCGAGGGCGACCGGGTCGGCGGTGATGATGTCGTCCCACTCGGTGAGCACGAGGACGACGTCGGCGCCCTCGATCGCGTCCGTCATCGACTCGGCGTAGCTCAGCGTCGGGAACGAGCGCTTCGCGGGCTCCATCGCCTCGGGGTCCCAGAGCGTCACCTGAGCGCCGCGGAGGTGCAGCGCCGCGGCGACGTTCAGCGCCGGGGAGTCGCGGACGTCGTCGGTCAGGGGCTTGAACGCGGCACCGATGACGGCCACGCGACGGTTCAGCACCGATCCCCCGGCCGAGTCGATCGCCATGTCGATGACCCGCTGGCGCTGCCCCATGTTGATCTCGTCGACCTGCTGCATGAGCCCGACGACCTGTCCGGCGCCGATCTCGTTGGCGCGGTACATGAGGGCCCGGATGTCCTTCGGCAGGCAGCCACCGCCGAAGCCGAGACCGGCGTTCAGGAACTTCCGGCCGATGCGGGCGTCGTGGCCCAGGGCGTCGGCGAGCGTGGAGACGTCGGCGCCCGTGATGGCGCACATCTCGGAGATCGCGTTGATGAACGAGATCTTCGTGGCGAGGAACGCGTTCGCGCTGACCTTGACGAGCTCCGCGGTGGCGAGGTCGGTGGTGATGACCGGGGTGCCCTCGTTGATGGGTGCGGCGTAGACCTCGCGGATCACGGCGTCGGCAGCCTCGGACGCGCCGCCCCAGACCAGGCGGTCCGGGTGCAGGGTGTCCTCGACGGCCTTGCCCTCGCGCAGGAACTCGGGGTTCCAGATGAGTTCCGCGTCGATGCCGGCGGGGGTGAACTCGCGGACGATGCCGCGGAGCCGCGATGCCGTGCCGACCGGGACCGTCGACTTGCCGACGATGAGCCCGGGGTGCGTGAGGTTCTCGGCGACACCGCGGGTGGCGCTCTCGACGTAGGCCAGGTTCGCGGCGTGCGATCCGGCCTTCTGTGGGGTGCCGACGCAGACGAAGTGGACGTCCGCGGCGGCGACCGCCGAGGCGGTGTCGGCGGTGAAGCGGAGCTTGCCGCTGGCGACGTGCTTCGTGATGAGCTCGGGGAGCCCGGGCTCGAAGAACGGGACCTCGCCGGCGGACAGCGCGGCGAGCTTCGACGGGTCGATGTCGACACCGATGGTCTCGAAGCCCATCTCGGCCATGGCGGCTGCGTGGGTGGCACCGAGGTAGCCGGTGCCGATGACGCTGATGACGGGTGCGGGACGGGTGTCGGCCGATGCGGTCGACTTCTTGGACTCGCTCATTGCGTGACCTCCTGCAGGTCGTAGTCGATGTCGTTGCGCTTGATGCCCTCGGCGAAGGCCTTGAGGGAATCGGCGCGGGAGTTGAGACGCCAGTCGTTCGTGGTGCGCTTGCCGTCGATGATCGTGGTCGCCGTCTCGCTGAAGTACGCGAAGCCGACGATGTCCTTGTTGGCGGGGTCTGCCAGCGCGTCGAAGAGCGAGTCGATCCACTGCGTCTTCTGCGGGTTCGCGACGCTGGTGCCGGTCTCGGTCGCCCCGATCTCGTTGAGCATGATGCCCTTGCCCGGCGCGATCTGGCGGAGCTGCGCGAGCGTCGCTCCGAACGTGTTCGCGAAGGACGGCTGCTCGTCGGCGTCGCGGTAGTAGCCGCTCATGCCGACCCAGTCCACGTAGTCCGAGCCCGGGTAGTACTGCCGCATGTAGTCGAGCGTCTGGTACTTCGGGTTGCCGAGCTTGTCGATGCGGCTCGGGGACCAGTCCCAGATGACGTACTTGTTCGCACCGTTCGCCTGGAAGACGTCGTGCACGTGCTGCCACATCTTGACGTAGGAGCCGGCCGGGTTCTTCTGCGCGTCACCCTCGGACCAGTTGTACCAGGAGCCGTTCATCTCGTGGTCGAGACGGATGACCATCGGCTGCCCGTTGGCCTTCAGCGCCTTGGCGTACTTCGTCAGGTAGGCGTCGAACGATCCGCCGGAGATGTCCTCGTTGGTGTACCCGGGGACGTACTTCTGGTCGTTGCTGGTCTGCGCCGGCACCGTCTCCCACGTCATCAGGGGCACGCGGCCGTTGGCCCAGGAGCGCTGCACCGCGGTGGCGTTGAACTCCTGGTCGAAGCCCTGGAAGAAGCCGGTCATGTTCGACGCGGTGCCGACCTGCTGGGAGACCTCGTCGTACTCGGCCCAGTTGAACGGCGACTGCGCGGTGTAGAGGCCGTACCAGCGCGACTGCTGCCCGAGGATCTCGGCCTTCGTCGGCGTCACGACCGGGGTGGCCCCCGGATCGGTCGAGGGGCCGGGGTTCGGCTTGGAACCGCTGCCCGAGCCGGATCCGTTGCCGGATCCGGAACCGCTGCCGGACCCGCTGTCGGACGGACCCGACCCGGACCCGCCGGCGGAACCCGCGCCGGATCCGCCGGAGCCCGACCCGTTGTTGCCGGAACCCGCGGCGTCGACCTTGGACGAGCCTCCCGAGCTCTTCGCGGCACCGAGCTGGGACTGGAGCGACGCGATCTGCGCCTTGAGCTCCGTGATCTGGTCACCGCGCGACCCGGCCTGAGCCGTGCGGGAGTCGAGCTTGCCCTCGAGCGACCAGATGCGCTCCTGGGCGGCGTCGAGCTGCGTCTGCAGCTCGGCGGCGGACACCTTCTTGGCCTTCGGCGCCTCGACGCCGAGCGCCTGGTGCACGGCGGTGGAGACGGGGCCGGAGGGCGAGATCCACACCGACCAGGTGATGAGGCCGAGGGCGAGCACGATGGCCGTCGTGCCGATGGCCGTCCGGCGGGCGTGCTTGCTGGACTGCGCCCACCAAGCACTCGAGGAACGGATGAAGTCAGACAATGAGGAACGCCTCCAGGGCGAAGATCGCGATGCCGATCACGTACGGGATCGCTGCGTACGGGTTGTAGCGGCGGGCTCGGGCGGGAGCCGGCGCAGCTGCTCGCTGGGCCTCCTGCTGCGCGACCGCGGCTGCGGCCTCGCGACGGGTGGCGAGCACGGTGGTGGTGGAGTTGGTCGCCGCGTCGGCGCCGAAGAGCTCGTCGAACGCACGGTCGACGGCCACCTGGTCGACGGTCTCGAGCGGGGACGGCGAACCCGAGCCCGAGCCCGAACCGGACGGACCTGCGCCCGCTCCGGCCATCCGGGCACGTTCCGCGTCGATCGGGCTGACCGGCACCTGCGCGGTGGACGACAACGGCTGGGCGGCGTCCGCCGGCTCCTCCTGCATCGGACCACCGGCGTAGGCGCCGGCACGGGTCCCCCAGCCGGACGCGTGCGCCAGGCGGAAGAAGCCGATGAGCCGGATCGGCATGAGGAAGAACGTCGACACGATGATGAACATCGGCAGGCGGAAGAAGTCGCTCGGCTTCTCGGACAGGTGCCGCATCTGGCGGATGGCCATGCTCAGCACGCTCGAGATCACCATGAGCGCCGCGACGTAGACGAAGCCGGTCGAGAAGCCGTACTGCGACAGGATGCCCTGGTACAGGTTCTCGCCCTGGCCGGTGAAGGCGCGGTAGATCCAGCCCGCGATCACGCCGAAGAGCATGAACGGCAGGATGATGTCGGTGATGAAGAACGCCGCCAGGATCGGGGCGTGGCCGAGCATCCACGGCAGCATCCGCAGCGTGTTGTACTGCGAGCCGCGCGCCCAGCGGAGCTGCTGCTTGAACAGCTTCTTCACCTGCAGCGGGGCGTCCGTGTAGACCAGCGACGTGTACTGGTAGACGGTGCGGTACCCCTCCTTGAGGGTGAGGTTCGTCAGCGTGCGGTCGTCGGAGACCTCGAGGAACACGCCCATGAACTTCTCGTGCATGAACCGGTCCATGACCCGCATGAGGATGCTCCGGCGGAACGCGATGGTGCGCCCGGGCAGGCAGCCGATCTGCCCGAGGACACTCTGTGCCGGCATCGAGTAGAGCGCCCGCGAGTTCTCGAGCCAGTCGGCCCAGCGGGTGATCCAGCTGCGCTCCGGCTCGAGGATGCGCTGCCGGGTCGTCACACCGCCGACGGACTCGTCGGCGAACGGCCGGAGGAGTTCCTCGAGCGCGCCGGGCGTCCAGACGGTGTCGGAGTCGACCAGCACGGTGATGTCGCCGTTGGACATCTCGGTGCCGACCTTGACGGCGTTCCGCTTGCCCGGGATGGGCGTGTGGGTCCAGCGGACGAGCGGGGCGAACTCGTCGCAGACCTCTTCGAGCGCCTCGTTGCGGGCTCCGTTGATGACGACGATGATCTCGCCGGGCCGCTGTTCGACCATGCGGCCGATGACGTCACGGAACAGGTCGAGCGGTTCGTCCACGACGGGGACGACGACGCTGGTGGTACCGACGAAGGTGCCGGTGAAGGGGCGGTAGCGGGCGGAGATGACGACCTTGAGCAACCAGAGCAACCAGATCACCGCGGAGTACACGGCGAACAGGTAGAACTCGGGGTGGCCTTCGACCATCTGCCTGATCTGCAGAATGAAGGTGAACACTGATCCCTGCTTCAACGTTCGAGGTGGAGATTCCGCTTCATCGGGGAATCAGGGCGGTTCGGGTGATGCCATTGATGCAGAACCTGGGGGCCGCCGCAACGCGACCCCCGTCCGGGGGCGTTACGGGCGTGTTACGGGGTACACACCGGTCCCCCTCTCGGCCGGTCGGAGCAGTCCCCCGTCGTGCTGACAGCACTCCTGCGGACCACTGTTCCGACGACCGTCGTCCGGATGGGCAACAGGTGCGGCCTGGAGGCACGGGCCGACTCCGACGGAAAGCCCAGGTCAGCAGGAGGTCACCGGGCGTGTCGGGGGACGTCGGAAAAGGTCCCCTGGCGGTCCGGTGGGAGTTCGGTCACGGCCCGGTAACGGCTCCGACAGCACTCCGGGCAGGGGTACGAAGGACGGGTCGTCGGGGGACGCAGCGCGACGCGGAGAATTCACCTTCGACGGGTGCTCAGGTCGGGTCCGTCAGAAGACATCCGGGCGTGTCGCGGGCGGGTCAGGCGCCGTAGAACTCGCGCTCGAACACCTGTCGGGCTCGCCGCGTGATGCCGAGGTAGTCGTCCTCGAGACGGCTCGCGGAGCCCGGCGGGTACTCCATCAGACGAGCGACACCCTCGAGCTGGACGCGGTCGACGGGCAGGACGTCGGTGGTCTTCCCCGACCACAGCACGAGGGCGCTGCGGGTGCGCGACGCGAAACGCCAGGCGGCTCCGAGCCGCTCGCCGTCCTCGGCTCCGACCAGTCCGGCGTCGACCGCGGCGTCGAGGGCCTCGAGCGTGGACGTCGTCCGGAGCGAGGGGATCTCGAGCGCGTGCTGCAGCTGCAGGAGTTGCACGAACCACTCCACGTCGCTGAGCGACCCGCGCCCGAGCTTGAGGTGCCTGGCCGGGTCCGCGCCGCGGGGCAGCCGCTCGGACTCCACCCGGGCCTTGATGCGGCGGACCTCGCGCACCTGGTGGTCGTCGATCTGTTCCGGGTACCGGGTGCGGTCGGCGAGGTGCTCGAAGTCGCGGAGGAGCTGCGCGTCGCCGACGGCGCCCCGTGCGCGGAGGAGCGCCTGGGCCTCCCACGTGAGCGACCAGCGGGCGTAGTAGGCGCCGTACGACTCGAGGGTCCGTACGACGGGGCCGTTCTTGCCCTCGGGCCGCAGGTCGATGTCCAGGTCGAGCGGGTGGATCGTGTCCTCGGTGAGCCGGTTGAGCTCGCGCACGATCGTCTGGGCGGTCCGGGACGCGACCTCGGGTGCCAGGTCGGGTGCCCGGTATACGTACAGCACGTCGGCGTCGGACCCGAAGCCGAGCTCCCGTCCGCCGTACCGGCCCATCGCGATGATGCCGAACTCGAAGCCCTCGGGGGCGTCGCGGCGGGCGAGTGCGAGGGCTCCGGCAAGGGTGGCCTCGGTGACGTCGGTCAGGGCCGGGCCGAGACCGTCGACGTCGAGCGAGCCGAGGACGGCGGCCATGCCGAGCCGCAGGGTCTCGCGGCGGCGGGCCGACCGCAGCAGGGCCGCGGCGCCGTCGACGTCGTTGCCGTGCCGGGCGGTGGTCGCGGTCATCTCGGCGAGCAGCGAGTCCATCGGTCGTGGACGCAGCAGCGCCTCGGGTTCGTCGAGCCAGGCCACGGCCTCGGGGAACCGCTCGAGCAGCCCGGACAGGAACGCCGACTCGGACAGCACGGTGGTGAGCGAGTGCGCGGCACCGGAGGAGTCCCGCAGCATCCGGAGGAACCAGCTCGACTCCCCCAGGCCGTCGCTCAGCCGCCGGAAGGCGAGCAGGGCGCGGTCCGGTGCCGGCCCCTCGGCCATCCACCGCAGGAGCACCGGGAGCAGGTTCCGCTGGATCGCCGCACGCCGGCTCGTGCCCTGGGTGAGTGCGCGGATGTGACCGACCGCACCGGTGGGATCGACGAAACCGACGCCTGCCAGGCGGTCGACGACCTGGTCGTTGGTCAGGACGATCTCGTCCTCGGTCGAAGCCACGGCAGACAGCAGCGGACGGTAGAACAGGCGCTCGTGCAGCCCACGGACCTCGAGCTTCACGGCACGCCAGCGGGCCTCGAGCGCCGGCGCCGATGCCGCGACACCGCTCGACCGGGCGAGCACCCGCAGCTCCTCCTCGTCGGAGGGCATCAGGTGCGTCCGCTGCAGGCGGCGGAGCTGGATCCGGTGTTCGAGCACGCGGAGCAGGGCGTAGTCCGGCCCGAACCGCGCGGCCTCGGCACGGCCGACGTACCCGGCGTCGGTCAGCGCGTCCATGGCCTCGAGCGTCGACCGGACCCGGACGGACGGGTCGTCGCGGCCGTGCACGAGCTGCAGGAGCTGCACCGTGAACTCGACGTCACGCAGGCCGCCGGGGCCGAGCTTGAGCTGCCGGTCGACGTCGGCGTCCGGGATGTGCTCCGTCACACGCTCGCGCATCCGCTGCACCGACTCGACGAACCCCGGCCGGGTCGCGGAGTTCCACACGAACGACGCGACGGCCTCGGCGTAGCGGGCGCCCAGGTCGGCGGAGCCGGCGATCGGACGGGCCTTCAGCAGCGCCTGGAACTCCCACCCCTTCGCCCAGCGCTCGTAGTACGCCACGTGCGAGTCGAGGGTGCGGACGAGTGCTCCGTCCTTGCCCTCGGGGCGCAGGTTCGCGTCGACCTCCCACAGGGCGGGTTCGGCGGCGAGGTCGGTGATCGCGTGCATGGCGGCGATCGCGATCCGCGTGGAGACGAGCACGGCACGGTCGACGGCGATGTCGTCGGTGGACTCGGTGACGAAGATGACGTCGACGTCGCTGACGTAGTTGAGTTCGCGCGCACCGGCCTTGCCCATCGCGATCACCGCGAGCGGGGTGGCCGCGACGTCGGCCGCGGGGAACGGCACCTCGCGCCGGGCGATGTCGACGGCGGCGTCGAGGGTGGCGCCGGCCAGGTCGGCGAGGCCCGCCGCCACGGCGGGGAACGCATCGGTCGGCACGTCGTGCAGCACGTCGAACAGCGCGATCTGGGCCAGGTGCCGGCGGTAGCGCACGCGCAGGCGCATCCGGGCGTCCTCACCCGTGGCGCCGTCGACCGCCTCGGTCAGCGACGCCGTGTACCGCTCCTGCGACCACGGTTCGGCGACCGGCTCGAGCAGCAGGTCGAGTTCGGCGGGCCGTCGGTGCAGGAACTCCCCGAGGCCGATCGACGCGCCGAGCAGGTGGATCAGGCGCTCGGTCGCCGCGTCGTCCGTCAGGACGGGGCGCAGCTCGTCCGGTGCCCGCTCGAGCAGCCGCTCGAGCATCCGCAGGGCGCCGTCGGGATCAGCGGTACCGCCCCAGAGCCCGGCAGACCCCGCGACCGGCAGCGGCACGTCGGGGCCGAACCGGCCCTCCAGGTCGGCAGCGCGCTCCAGGCTCTCCGACAGCTCGGCGAACCCCAGACGGGCCAGCTCCGAACGTGACGTCGTCGTCCGACCGGTCATGTGGAACGTGCTCCCGAGGGGTCAGGGCGCTCGGTTCTAGAGCGCGCCGAGGTTGGTGTCGAGCTCGAACGGGGTGACCTGGTCGCGGTAGCGCTTCCACTCCTGCCGCTTGTTGAGCAGCACGAAGTTGAACACCTGCTCGCCGAGGGTCTCGGCGACCAGCTCGGAGTCCTCCATCAGGCTCAGGGCGTGGTCGAGGCTCGACGGGAGCTGGCTGTACCCGAGGGCCTTCCGCTCCGAGTCACTGAGGCTCCAGACGTCGTGCTCGGCTTCGGCGGGGAGGTCGTACTCCTCCTCGATGCCCTTGAGGCCGGCGGCGAGCAGCAGCGAGTACGCCAGGTACGGGTTCGCCGCCGAGTCGATGCCGCGGTACTCGATGCGTGCGGACTGGCCCTTGTTCGGCTTGTAGAGCGGCACGCGCACCAGGGCCGAACGGTTGTTGTGTCCCCAGGTCACGAAGGACGGGGCCTCGTCGCCGCCCCAGAGCCGCTTGTACGAGTTGACGAACTGGTTCGTCACCGCGGTGATCTCCGGCGCGTGCTTCAGCACACCGGCGATGAAGTGCTTAGCCGTCTGCGACAGCTGGTACTGGCCGCCCGCCTCGTAGAAGGCGTTCTGGTCGCCCTCGAACAGCGAGACGTGGGTGTGCATGCCGGAGCCGGGCTGGCCGGAGATCGGCTTCGGCATGAACGTCGCGTAGACGCCCTGCTCGATCGCCACTTCCTTCACCACGGTGCGGAACGTCATGATGTTGTCCGCCATCGTCAGTGCGTCGGCGTAGCGGAGGTCGATCTCGTTCTGCCCGGGGCCGGCCTCGTGGTGCGAGAACTCGACCGAGATGCCGAGGTCCTCGAGCATGCGGACGGACCGACGGCGGAAGTCGTGCGCGCTGCCACCGGGGACGTTGTCGAAGTAGCCGGCCTGGTCGACGGGCTGCGGGCCGCCGTCCTTCCACTCGCGGCTCTTCAGCAGGTAGAACTCGATCTCGGGGTGCGTGTAGAACGTGAACCCGCGGTCGCTCGCCCGCGCCAGGGTGCGCTTCAGCACGTTGCGGGGGTCGGCCACGGCGGGCTGCCCGTCCGGCGTCGTGATGTCGCAGAACATCCGCGCGGTGGGGTCGATCTCGCCGCGCCACGGCAGGATCTGGAACGTCGAGGGGTCCGGGTGCGCCAGGACGTCGGCCTCGTACGAACGGGTGAGGCCCTCGATCGCGGAGCCGTCGAACCCGATGCCCTCGGCGAACGCGCCCTCGACCTCGGCCGGGGCGATCGCCACCGACTTCAGCGTCCCGATGACGTCCGTGAACCAGAGTCGGATGAACTTGATGCCGCGCTCCTCGATGGTGCGGAGCACGAAGTCCGTCTGCTTGTCCATGCACGACCTTTCCGTGTATCGGGTGGCCGCTGGCGGGCCTCGTCCCAGGCTAGTGGTCCGGCGGTGTGCGCGGGGCCGTGCGACGCGCCGTCACCAGGGTGCCGACAGGCCGCCGACCGCGGTGCTCAGCGGTCCTCGGCGTCCCACTTCTCGTTGTTCGCGGCGATGCGGTCGAGCGCGTGCTGCGCCTCCTCGCGCGACTCGAACGGGCCGATCCGGTCGCGCTGCGGCGACTGGGGACCCTGCTCGACCTGGCCGGTCTTGTCGTTGAACCACCACTGGGACTCGATGCGTTCGTCGCTCATGGCGCCCACCGTACCCACCTGACCCCCTGGAGGCCCGGTGCCGGTCCGGCGGACCGGCACCGGGCCTCCAGGCGGTCGCGTCCACCCAGCCAGGCCGCACCGTGCAGCCGTTGCGCTCGGCGCGTCGCGCCGCGGCTAGAGTGGTCGCCATGCCCCGGGACGAACACGGACACCTGACCGCCGGCCGGATCTCCCCGCACCGCGCCGTCCCGAAGGACATCGAGCGTCCGGAGTACGTCGGGAAGGTCGAGCCGCACGAGCACGGCCTCGGTGACACCTACACGCCCGACGAGGTCGAGCGCATCCGGGTCGCCGGACGCATCGCGTCGCAGGCCATCGACGCCGTCGGGCAGGCGATCCGCCCCGGCGTGACCACCGACGAGCTCGACCGCATCGGGCACGAGTTCGTCGTCGCACACGGTGCCTACCCCTCCACGCTCGGGTACCGCGGCTACCCGAAGTCGCTCTGCTCGAGCCTCAACGAGGTCATCTGCCACGGCATCCCCGACGACACCGTCCTGCAGGAGGGCGACCTCGTCAACATCGACATCACCGCCTACAAGGACGGCATGCACGGCGACACGAACCGGACGTTCGTCGTCGGCCAGGCGTCGCAGGAGGTCGAGGACCTCGTGACCCGCACGCGACTCGCCCTCGAGCGCGGCATCAAGGCCGTCGCCCCCGGTCGCCAGGTCAACGTCATCGGTCGTGCCATCGAGGCGTACGCGAAGCGGTTCGGCTACGGCGTCGTCCGCGACTACACCGGACACGGCGTCGGTCGGGCGTTCCACTCCGGCCTGATCATCCCCCACCACGACGCACCGCAGTACGACACGGTGATCGAACCCGGCATGGTGTTCACCATCGAGCCCATGCTCACACTCGGCGGCATCGAAGCCGACATCTGGTCCGACGACTGGACCGTGTCGACCCGCGACAAGTCGTGGACCGCGCAGTTCGAGCACACGCTCGTCGTCACCGAACGCGGCGCGGAGCTCCTCACCGTCTCCTGACCGGACACCTCCGGCAGGCAACCGAAAGGCACGACAACCTCATGACCTCCCTCGCAGTCGGCGTCGACATCGGTGGTACGGGCATCAAGGGCGCGATCGTCGACGTCGCGTCCGGCGCCCTCACCACGGACCGCATCAAGAAGGCCACGCCCGAGGGCGGGAAGCCCCAGGACATCACGGCGGTGGTCAAGGAGATCATCGGTGAGCTCGCCCCCGGTGACGACGTCCCCGTCGGGGTCTGCTTCCCGGCGATCGTGCGGGACGGCAAGACGATGTCCGCCGCGAACGTGTCGAAGAAGTGGATCGGCTTCGAGGCCGAGGCGCTGTTCGAGAAGGAACTCGGCCGCTCCATCCACTTCGTCAACGACGCCGACGCCGCCGGGTTCGCCGAGCAGCAGTTCGGTGCGGCCAAGGGCAAGGACGGCCTGGTCATCGTGACGACGCTCGGCACCGGCATCGGCACCGCGCTCATCAACGACGGCGTGCTCATCGTCAACTCCGAGTTCGGCCACCTGGAGATCGAGGGGCACGACGCCGAGTCCCGCGCCTCGTTCGCCGCCAAGGAGCGCGACGACCTGTCGTGGAAGCACTGGGCGAAGCGCCTGCAGAAGTACTACTCGACGCTCGAAGCGCTGCTCTCCCCCGAGCTCTTCGTCGTCGGCGGCGGGGTCTCGAAGCAGTACGAGGAGTTCCTCCCGCTGCTCGACCTGCAGGCGGACATCATCCCCGCCACGCTCCGAAACAACGCCGGCATCATCGGCGCTGCGACCCTCGCCGCGCGGAGTCGGTAGCGCTGGGCCCGTCGCGGGCGTACCTGGTCGAAACGGGCCTACCCGGTCCGAACTTCCGACCAGGGACGACCGTTCTCATCAGCGACGCGCGCAAGTCGCGCGCACGTCCTGCGTCGGGCGGCGTCGGGCGCCGCGTCGGGCGCCGCGGACCCGGGTAGACTCGCAGCAGCGAATGGGTCGGTGAGACGGTCGCGTCGCTCCCCCGGGAGCGCCGAGGAACGTCCGGGCTCCACAGAGCAGGGCGGTGGGTAACACCCACCCGGAGCAATCCGCGAGACAGTGCCACAGAAAGCAGACCGCCGGCGGCAACGTCGGTAAGGGTGAAACGGTGGTGTAAGAGACCACCAGGGGTCCGGGTGACCGGATCCGCTCGGTAAACCTCGCCCGGAGCAAGGTCAGACAGAGGACGTTGAGGCTGCTCGCCGAGTCCTCGGGTAGACCGCTGGAGGCCGACGGCAACGTCGGTCCGAGAGAGATGGCCGTCACCGCCGCGCAAGCGGCGGGACAGAACCCGGCGTACGGCCGGCCCATTCGCCCCTTCTCGGTGCCGTGTTGGCCGGCGCGCTCGGCGCGCTCGGCGCGCGCGGCGCGGGCGGTCACGACTCCCCGCTGAGGTTCGCCGCGTGGTCACCAACCGTCGGCCGGCACCGCCGCAGCCGACACTTCGTGACCACGCGGCGCAACGCAAGCGACGCGTTGCGACCAGCCCACGACGGACTGGAGGCGCGGTTCGGCGCAACCACGAGCCTCCCGTCGGGCGGTGCGCGCGGTCACGACTCCCCGCTCAGGTTCGCCGCGTGGTCACCAACCGTCGGCCGGCACCGCCGCAGCCGACACTTTGTGACCAGTCGGCGCAACGCGAGCGACGCGTTGCGACCAGCCCACGACGGACCGGAGGCGCGGCGCGGCGCAACCACGAGCCTCCCGCCGGGCGGCGCACGGGGTCACGACTCCCCGCTCAGGTTCGCCGAGTGGTCACCAACCGTCGGCCGGCACCGCCGCAGGCGACGCGTTGCGAACAGTCCACGACGGACTGGAGGCGCGGCGCGGTGCCGCCACGGGCCTCCTGTCGGTCGGCGCGCGCGGTCACGACTCCCCGCTCAGGTTCGCCGCGTGGTCACCAATCGTCGGCCGGCACCGCCGCAGCCGACACTTCGTGACCAGTCGGCGCCACGCGAGCGACGCGTTGCGACCAGCCCACGACGGACCGGAGGCGCGGCGCGGCGC